>NC_017249.1:1500000-1587500 GCF_000284375.1 Bradyrhizobium japonicum USDA 6 | reverse complement strand
CTCACCTTCAACCTGCTCATGGCTAGATCACTAGGTTTCGGGTCTAATACAACGAACTTGACGCCCTATTCAGACTCGCTTTCGCTGCGCCTTCGCCTATCGGCTTAAGCTTGCTCGTTAAATTAAGTCGCTGGCCCATAATACAAAAGGTACGATGTCACCCAGAACGTATCTTGGGCTCCATCTGTTTGTAGGTGTCCGGTTTCAGGTCTATTTCACTCCCCTCGTCGGGGTGCTTTTCACCTTTCCCTCACGGTACTGGTTCACTATCGGTCGCTGAGGAGTACTTAGGCTTGGAGGGTGGTCCCCCGCGTTCAGACAGGATTTCACGTGTCCCGCCTTACTCGTGGATACATCATCGCATTACTCGTACGGGGCTATCACCCTCTGAGGCCCGGCTTTCCTGACCGGTTCCGATTGTCTTTGATGTATCACTGGCCTGGTCCGCGTTCGCTCGCCACTACTAACGGAGTCTCTGTTGATGTCCTTTCCTCCAGGTACTTAGATGTTTCAGTTCCCTGGGTTTGCTTGAAACCTCCTATGTATTCAGAAGTCTCATACCTTCTCTTGATAACCGGAAATCCAAAACCTCTTCGATCGAAATCTAAAGGCCTGGCTTCTCACATCATCTGATCGAACCCCACACCGATGTCTTTCGACAAAGGTCTTGGAGTTCCGGCTATCGAAGGTGGGTTTCCCCATTCGGAAATCCATGGATCAAAGCTTCTTCGCAGCTCCCCACGGCTTATCGCAGCGTAGCACGTCCTTCATCGCCTCTCAGCGCCAAGGCATCCACCGAACACCCTTAAGGCACTTGATTGCTCTCATTATCAATGTCCACACACTCGGCAGAATGTTGTCTGTACGATTGCCTTGCGGCACGCGCCCTCGATGAACGCTACGTACAGCCGGACAATGATTAGAAAGACCAGCTTGCTTCGTAAGATCGTTCCGATAGCGAGGCGGTCAAGCTTCGCTAAAAGGATCATTTACAACCCGCATTCCCCTCAGACGCAGCCTTGTGAGCCGCATTGAAAGGCGCGCGAGCGCCGAAATGATCCGGAGATAATGAAGGTTCGCGCAGCAATTGCTTGCTGCCCGATCCAACTCGGATCGATCTCCTCTTTACGATGTCAGAAATCACGCAACCTACTGTCTATCCAGACTAGTAGGTGCGAAGTGATGTTTCGCGGACGACGGTTGAATAGCTGCAAACACAGCGTCGGTGATCAAACCATCTGGTGGAGCCAGACGGGATCGAACCGACGACCTCATGCTTGCAAAGCACGCGCTCTCCCAGCTGAGCTATGGCCCCGTAACCAGAAGACGAATGCTTACCCGATGAGTGTGGTGGGCCTGGGAAGACTTGAACTTCCGACCTCACGCTTATCAAGCGCGCGCTCTAACCAACTGAGCTACAAGCCCCTAACGCATATCCCGTCAAGGACCAGGGACCCTGCTCTCGCAGGCCCAGCGCGTGTTCGTCCGCGAAGAAAGAGAAACGAAGACGGCGAAATCCCGCCAATGCAGCTCAACGATCCTGACGATCGTTGGCCACTGATGTTTCTAAAACGGTTCGATAGAAGCAAGCTTCTGAAGAACCATCCTTAGAAAGGAGGTGATCCAGCCGCAGGTTCCCCTACGGCTACCTTGTTACGACTTCACCCCAGTCGCTGACCCTACCGTGGCCGGCTGCCTCCCTTGCGGGTTAGCGCACCGTCTTCAGGTAAAACCAACTCCCATGGTGTGACGGGCGGTGTGTACAAGGCCCGGGAACGTATTCACCGTGGCGTGCTGATCCACGATTACTAGCGATTCCAACTTCATGGGCTCGAGTTGCAGAGCCCAATCCGAACTGAGACGGCTTTTTGAGATTTGCGAAGGGTCGCCCCTTAGCATCCCATTGTCACCGCCATTGTAGCACGTGTGTAGCCCAGCCCGTAAGGGCCATGAGGACTTGACGTCATCCCCACCTTCCTCGCGGCTTATCACCGGCAGTCTCCTTAGAGTGCTCAACTAAATGGTAGCAACTAAGGACGGGGGTTGCGCTCGTTGCGGGACTTAACCCAACATCTCACGACACGAGCTGACGACAGCCATGCAGCACCTGTGCTCCAGGCTCCGAAGAGAAGGTCACATCTCTGCGACCGGTCCTGGACATGTCAAGGGCTGGTAAGGTTCTGCGCGTTGCGTCGAATTAAACCACATGCTCCACCGCTTGTGCGGGCCCCCGTCAATTCCTTTGAGTTTTAATCTTGCGACCGTACTCCCCAGGCGGAATGCTTAAAGCGTTAGCTGCGCCACTAGTGAGTAAACCCACTAACGGCTGGCATTCATCGTTTACGGCGTGGACTACCAGGGTATCTAATCCTGTTTGCTCCCCACGCTTTCGTGCCTCAGCGTCAGTATCGGGCCAGTGAGCCGCCTTCGCCACTGGTGTTCTTGCGAATATCTACGAATTTCACCTCTACACTCGCAGTTCCACTCACCTCTCCCGAACTCAAGATCCTCAGTATCAAAGGCAGTTCTGGAGTTGAGCTCCAGGATTTCACCCCTGACTTAAAGACCCGCCTACGCACCCTTTACGCCCAGTGATTCCGAGCAACGCTAGCCCCCTTCGTATTACCGCGGCTGCTGGCACGAAGTTAGCCGGGGCTTATTCTTGCGGTACCGTCATTATCTTCCCGCACAAAAGAGCTTTACAACCCTAGGGCCTTCATCACTCACGCGGCATGGCTGGATCAGGGTTGCCCCCATTGTCCAATATTCCCCACTGCTGCCTCCCGTAGGAGTTTGGGCCGTGTCTCAGTCCCAATGTGGCTGATCATCCTCTCAGACCAGCTACTGATCGTCGCCTTGGTGAGCCATTACCTCACCAACTAGCTAATCAGACGCGGGCCGATCTTTCGGCGATAAATCTTTCCCCGTAAGGGCTTATCCGGTATTAGCACAAGTTTCCCTGTGTTGTTCCGAACCAAAAGGTACGTTCCCACGCGTTACTCACCCGTCTGCCGCTGACGTATTGCTACGCCCGCTCGACTTGCATGTGTTAAGCCTGCCGCCAGCGTTCGCTCTGAGCCAGGATCAAACTCTCAAGTTGGACTTGAACTTTGAACCGGCTGATCACAACGTTTGACGAGGTCCCACCATTATTTCGACAACCGAAGTCGTCGAGCTGCCCGCGATTCACATCGCTGGCAGCGATGGTGTTTCCTTTAAAACGTGTACCGCCGAAGTCTTTCGTCCGGTCTCGATCCGAAAAGCCGAAGCTTTCGAGATGCGAGACCCGCAAGGACTCCGCCGTCCACGTTTCTCTTTCTTCATCTTCACTTGTCAAACAGCCCGGGACCGGAGAGGCCCCAACCTTCCTGAGAGGAAGGGTTCCGACACCCTCACCGACGATGGATGACCCCCAATCGACTTACGTCGATTGTTGTGTCACTCAACAAGGTGAGGAGCATCAGTGGCGCGTTCGCTCGCCTTGGTCAGTGACCCGGCGGCGCCGCGCTCAGTGGTCGGGTTATAGGCCCCCCGCCCGGGATTGTCAACGCCCATTGTCAACAAATCGTCGCACGGTAGATCATCGAATAAAATCCAGCAATTCTAGACAATTAGAGGGGCCGCCAACGGCCGGAACGAACTTGCACCGCAAAAATCTCAAAAAAAGTTTGCCCGCCGGCGGGCTCCGGAAGGGCCTTTGGACGCCTCTCTGGGCACCCTCCCCCGCGTCCTTCTAGGCGCCCCCAGGGCCCTGGCAGGCGGAGGCCCATCCAGGCCGGACCGAGCCCTCGTCCGCGGCAGACGGGCCCCGTCCCAGGCCGGACTGAGGCTCCACCCCAGGCCAGACCTGGTCCCCCGGCCCCGGCCAGACGGGCTTCTTGCGCCCGGCCGTTCAGGAAACTTTTTCCATATTAGGCGCCGTACTAGAGCCACAATCCCGCGGCGTTCTGGTACAGACAAGCTTGAATCGCAGGATGCCAGTGGGGGCTGCCAGCGATTTTCATGGGGTCAGAGGAAGGCGATCTTGCAGATGACGCAGCCTTCCTCCGACATTCGAGAGACATCGAGAGACCTTTACCCGTCCAGCTGTTCGTAATTTCGGCCGGCCCCATCGAGGGCTTTCTGAGCGCGGGCGTCTGTGCGGCTTGCCTTTTCCGGCGATCCCCCTTCAAGAGGGCGGCCAGGAGAGGTTCGAAAGCAGGCATCTTGGGTCGTTGATTGGGGGACTTGGTTTGAACCACAGGACGTCACGCGGCGCTTACGGGCGTGAGACCGGGATCATCGATCTCGGCCACGAGCCGCCGCTGTCCGTCGATGGTTCCGAGGCCGCCGTCATCGACCGCCGTCGCGTCTCCGTACAGTGGTTCAGCGGTACAATTCTGACCGGACTCTGCGGCGCAGCCCTGATCGGCGGCGCCGTTTTCGCTTCTCTCGACGGTGAGATGACCTTCGCCAAGGTGCCTGAGCGGGTCGAAGGCGCACTGCGCGGCGCATTCGGCGCGGCCGATCGCGCCGCCACGCTGCACAAGAGCGACCGCCTGCCGCCGCCGAACGAATCCACGGCCTCGCGCAACATCGTGCGCGTCTCCACCGTCGCCCGCGTCGGCAACCGCGACGTGATGCGGGTGCGCCCGTTCGTCCGGATCGCCGGCAATCTGTCGATGACGACGAGCGATCTGTCGGCGAAGATCCCGCCGTTCAACGCCCAGCGCCTGCTCACCGATGTCGGCTCCGATCCGAAGACCGCGGCGGAAGATCCGAACAATCCCGAAGCCGTCGAGCCCGATGCCGAAGTCTCCTTCGTCACCAAGGACCTGTCGCCGGTGCTGCCGAAGGCCAAGATTTCCGCCGTGGTGGCGCTCGACGACATCCTGATGCGGGTGCGCGACGCCGCCAACTGGCGCGGCAATGGCGGGGTGCGCTACGCCTCGCTCGCCAATGCCACCGCCGACGTCTCCGGCGCGACCGGCCCCTCCGACATGAAGATGGCCTATGCCACCGAGGTGTCGCCGTCCGATCCCTATGCCGGCTTCGAGACGCGCGTGGTGCCGGAAAACGTCACGCTGCTGCCGAAGACCAAGGAGCAGATCACCGGCGGCAATCCCAACGGCGAACGCGTCCACGTGGTCAAGAAGGGCGACAGCGTCGGCTCCGTCCTGCGCGATCTCGGCGCGACGACCGAGGAGATCAAGGCGATCACCGCAACGCTCGGCCCGCGCGGCCGCGACGGCGGCCTGAAGGAAGGCGAGAAGCTCCGCATCCTGATGGCGCCCGCCAGCCCCGGCGCCCGCCTCCAACCCTATCGCGTCGTGGTTGCAAACGACACCATGGTCGAGGCGATTGCGGCGCTGTCCGATCTCGGCAAATACGTCGCGGTGGACGTCTCCAGCATGAACACCGTCGCCGATGCCGCGGCCAACGCCAACAGCGACGACGATGACGACGATGACGGCACCGGCGTGCGGCTCTACCAAAGCATCTACGAGACCGCGATGCGCAACAAAGTCCCGATGCCGGTCATCGAGGACATGATCAAGATCTACTCCTACGACGTCGATTTCCAGCGCAAGGTGCAGCCGGGCGACTCGTTCGACGTGTTCTATGCCGGCGAAGACGAAGGTGTGACCTCGAGCGAAAAGAACGACGTGCTGTTCGCTTCCCTCACGGTCGGCGGCGAGACCAAGAAATACTACCGCTACCAGAGCCCCGACGACGGCGTCGTCGACTACTATGACGAGACCGGCAAGAGCGCGAAGAAATTCCTGGTCAGGAAGCCCGTCAACAACGCGATCATGCGCTCGGGCTTCGGCGGCCGCCGCCACCCGATCCTGGGCTATGTGAAGATGCACACCGGCGTCGACTGGGCCACCGCCTACGGCACGCCGATCTTCGCCTCCGGCAACGGCGTGATCGAGAAGGCCGGACCTGAAGGCGGATACGGCAAATATATCCGGATCAAGCATTCCAACGGCTATGAGACGGCCTACGGCCACATGTCGGCCTTCGCCAAGGGCATGGAGATCGGCAAGAAGGTGCGGCAGGGTCAGGTGATCGGCTTCGTCGGCTCGACCGGCCAGTCGACCGGCCCTCACGTCCACTACGAAATCCTGGTCAACGGCCGCTTCGTCGATCCGCTGCGCGTGAAATTGCCGCGCGGCCGTTCGCTGGAAGGCACGGTGCTGGCGGGCTTCGAGAAGGAACGCGACCGGCTCGACGCCATGATGAGCGGCCGCAACGGCGCCATCGCCCGCATTTCGGACGCAACCGGCGGCCCGTTGCAGGTCACCAACCGCTGATCCCCTAACCGGCCGAAATCGACCGGACATCTCGGGAAAACATGATCTGGATGCGACGTCGGAATCGACAAAGCAGGCCATCTGTTTGCCGGCAGCGCGGAGGGAACCAGCCCGGTGGAACCGGCACACGCGTTTCCCGGTTAAATGCTGACGGAAGCCGACCAACAGGAGGATCCCCATGCGGCGCCTCTCACGCGACGATGTCGTCAAGACCGTGGATCGAGCCGACGAAGTCACCATCGCCCAGATCATCGGAACCGGCGCGACGGTCGAGGAACTCGCCGAAGCCCAGGCCTGGCTCGCCAATGACGAGCCGATGATCAATGATTTGCGCCCGCTGGCGCACGGACGCGTGCGCGAGCTTGTCGACATCCTGTCGGAGCTCGAAGAGGACAGCGACGAGCAAGGTCCAGCCGAACCCGGCTCAACATCCGCGGTCAGCTAGAGCGAACCTCGTCAAAGCAATTCGCCCCGGAGAGGCGGGCCTCTCCGGGGCGATTTTTCGTTTTGCAGTGAGTGCAACGATCAGTTCAGCTTCCGCTTCGACACCGGCGGCGCCTCGAACTGGGCGATCTCCGCGGTCTGCGGCGCCTTGCCGTTGAAGGTCAGCACGTTGCCTTCGGACGAGATCGCAACGTTGTCCCCATCCCTGACGTCGCCGGCCAGGATCATCTCTGCGAGCGGATCCTGGAGGTAGCGCTGGACCACGCGCTTCAGCGGCCTCGCGCCGTAGGCGGGATCCCAGCCCTTCGCAGCAAGCCAGTCGCGGCCCGCGGCATCGAGCGTCAGCACGATCTTGCGATCGGTCAAAAGCTTCTGCAGCCGGGCGAACTGGATCTCGACGATCCGCCCCATCTCGCTCCTCTGCAGGCGGTGGAACAGGATGATCTCGTCGACACGGTTCAGGAACTCGGGCCGGAAATGCCCACGCACCATTCCCATCACCTGTTCACGCACGGCTGAGGTGTCTTCGCCCTCCGGTTGATTCACCAGATACTCCGAACCAAGGTTCGAGGTCATGATGATCAGCGTGTTGCGGAAATCGACGGTGCGGCCCTGGCCATCGGTCAGGCGGCCGTCGTCGAGCACCTGCAACAGGACGTTGAAGACGTCAGGATGCGCCTTCTCGATCTCGTCAAACAGCACCACCTGATAGGGCCGGCGCCGCACCGCTTCGGTGAGCGCGCCGCCCTCGTCATAGCCGACATAGCCGGGAGGCGCACCGATCAGCCGCGAGACCGAGTGCTTCTCCATGTACTCGGACATGTCGAGGCGGACCATCGCGGTCTCGTCGTTGAACAGGTACTCCGCGAGCGCCTTCGTCAGCTCGGTCTTGCCGACGCCGGTCGGCCCCAGGAACATGAACGAGCCGGTCGGCCGGTTCGGGTCCTGCAGGCCCGCGCGCGAACGGCGCACGGCGGTCGCGACCGCACGCACGGCCTCGGCCTGGCCGACGACGCGCTTGCCGAGCTGCTCCTCCATCTTCAGGAGCTTCTCCTTCTCGCCTTCCAGCATCTTGTCGACGGGCACGCCGGTCCAACGCGAGACCACCTGCGCGATGTGGTTGGCGGTGACCGCCTCCTCCATCATATCGCCGGAGCCCTCACGCGCCTCGATGTCCGCGAGCTGCTTCTCGAGCTGCGGGATCCGGCCATAGGCCAGCTCGCCGGCCTTCTGGAATTCGCCGCGCCGCTGTGCGTCGGCGAGATCGACGCGCAGCGCGTCGAGCTCCGACTTCAGCTTCTGGGCGTTGGAGAGCTTGTTCTTCTCCGCGCTCCAGCGCGACGTCAGGGCCGCGGATTTCTCTTCGAGCTCGCTGAGCTCCCTCTGAAGCCCCTCGAGACGGGTCTTGGAGCCGAGATCGCTCTCCTTCTTGAGAGCTTCCTGCTCGATCTTGAGCCGGATGATCTCACGGTCGAGCGAATCCAGCTCTTCCGGCTTGGAATCGACCTGCATCTTCAGCCGCGCGGCCGCCTCGTCCATGAGGTCGATCGCCTTGTCCGGCAGGAAGCGGTCGGTGATGTAGCGGTTGGACAGCGTCGTCGCCGCCACGAGCGCGGAATCGGTGATCCGCACGCCGTGGTGCTGCTCGTACTTGTCTTTCAAGCCGCGGAGGATCGAGATGGTGTCCTCGACCGAGGGCTCGCTGACGAAGATCGGCTGGAAGCGCCGCGCCAGCGCCGCATCCTTCTCGACGTGCTTGCGGTACTCGTCGAGCGTGGTGGCGCCGATGCAGTGCAGCTCGCCGCGCGCGAGCGCGGGCTTGAGCAGGTTGGATGCGTCCATCGCGCCATCGCCCTTGCCGGCGCCGATCAGCGTATGCATCTCGTCGATGAATAGGATGAAGGTGCCCTCGCTCGCGGTGACTTCCTGGAGCACGGCCTTCAGCCGCTCCTCGAACTCGCCGCGGTACTTCGCACCCGCAATCAGCGCGCCGAGATCGAGCGAGAGCAGCTTCTTGTCCTGCAGGGTCTCGGGCACGTCGCCGTTGACGATGCGCAGCGCGAGGCCCTCGGCGATGGCGGTCTTGCCGACGCCGGGTTCACCGATCAGGACGGGATTGTTCTTGGTCCGGCGCGAGAGCACCTGGATGGTGCGGCGGATCTCCTCGTCGCGGCCGATGACCGGGTCGAGCTTGCCGTCGCGCGCAGCCTGGGTCAGGTCGCGGGCATATTTCTTCAGCGCGTCATAGGCGTTCTCGGCGGTCGCGGAGTCCGCCGTCCGGCCCTTGCGCAGCGCCTCGATCGCCGCATTGAGATTTTGCGGGGTGACGCCGCCCTTGGCCAGGATCGCGCCGGCCTCGCTGGTCTTTTCCAGCGCGAGGCCGAGTAGCAGCCGCTCGACGGTGACAAAGCTGTCGCCGGCCTTCTCGCCGGCCTTTTCGGCGGCGTCGAAAGTGCGGGCGAGCTCGGGCGCCAGATAGATCTGGCCGGCGCCGCCGCCGGAGACCTTCGGCACCTTGTTGAGGGCGTCCTCGGTCGCCTTCAGGATGGCGCGGGAATTGCCGCCGGCGCGGTCGATCAGACCGGCAGCGAGGCCCTCATTGTCGTCCAGCAGAACCTTCAGGACGTGCAGGGTCGAAAACTGCTGATGTCCCTCGCGTACCGCAAGCGATTGCGCAGACTGGACGAAGCCCCTGGAGCGTTCAGTATATTTATCGATGTTCATGTCTTTTCTTTCCCTCGGCCTGCCCCTGGAGCCCTCTAAGGCACTCCAAACGGCATCTTCATTGGGTTTCCGCTGGACGCGTTGACGTTCCTCAACCGGCAGCGGTCGTTAGCAGCCGGCGCTGGCGCCGGCCTGACCCAGATGTGGGAAGCTTGGCCCCGGATCGGAAGAGGCGCGTTCACAATTTCGTGCACGGGTCCGCCTGCTTGGCGCCAGCAGGTCGAATCCCTTAAGTAGCGACATGACAGCCAGCCAGACCGCCGAAATCACCGGCCTTTACCGTTACCCGATCAAGGGCCTGACGCCGGAATCCCTGCCCCGGGTCCCCTTGCGGATCGGCCAGACCCTGCCCGCCGACCGCCGCTACGCCATCGAGAACGGACCGAGCGGCTTCGATCCGGAGGCACCTAGCTGGAAGCCGAAAATCCAGTTCCTGATGCTGGCGCGCAATGAGCGGCTGGCATCTCTCGACAGCCGGTTCGAGGACGCGACCAACCGCCTGACCATCCGCAAGGACGGCCAGATCGTCGCCAGCGGGGACCTCGAGACCACGGCCGGCCGCACCGCGATCGAGGATTATTTCACGGAGAATTTTCAGCCGGAGCTGAAGGGCCCGCCAAAAGTTCTGTCCGGCCGCGACCACAGCTTTTCCGACGTCGCCCGCAAGGTCGTGTCGATCATCAATCTCGGCAGCGTCCGGGCGATCGAGACCATGCTCGGCGGCACCGCCGTGCATCCCCTGCGCTTCCGCGGCAATCTTTATGTGAAGGGCTGGCCGGCCTGGTCCGAGCTCGACCTCGTCGGCCAGACGCTCGTGATCGGTGATGCCCGGCTAAAAGTGGTCAAGCGCATCGTCCGCTGCCCGGCGGTCAACGTCGATCCCGAGACCGCGCAGCGCGATCTCGAGATACCACCGACGCTGTCGCGCAATCTCGGCCACATGGATTGCGGCATCTATGCCGAGGTCATCGCCGATGGCGACATCGGCGTCGGGGATACGGTGGCGGTGGAAGAGCCGAAGCTGGTGTGACGGCACGCCGCCTCAACACCCTCCGTCATTGCGAGGAGCAAAGCGACGAAGCAATCCAGACGGTCTCCGCGGTGGGATTCTGGATTGCTTCGCTTCGCTCGCAATGACGAGTCTCAGTTCGGCATCACATACGCATAGATCCGGCCGCGCGAGACCGGTGCCTCGCGAACACGATTGCCGTTGTTGCCGGAAATCATGATCGGATTGCCCTGCGCGTCCACGCCGGTGATGATGCCGACATGGCCGCCCCGGCGACCGCGCGACATGACCGCAATGGCGCCGACCTGCGGACCGGAGACACGCGTGCCGTAGCGCGCGAACGAGCTCGCCATGTCGGAGCCGGTGCCCTGATGGCCGGTGTGCTGCAGCACCATGTTCATGAAGCGCGCGCACCACAGGCTGCCGCGCCCGGTCGGATTGCCGCCGATATAACGGCGTGCCTCGGACACGAGGCCCGATCCGCCGCCGAAGCCGCCACCGCTATTGGCCATTCCGTTGTTGGCCATGCCGCCGACATTGGCATTCGGATTGTAGCTCGCCTGGGTGTCGGCGAAGCCGCTCGCCTGCAACTGCGCCGCGCCGCGCTCGAAGCGCGAGCTACGGGCATGGTGGCGATAATGACGGTCATGATGATGTCTGGCGTGGTGCACGTAAGCGTGCCGCTCTGCGCTATGACGATGATGCGGCCGCGCTGAGGCCGGAGAAACGAACGCGGCAACCGCCGCGAAGAAAATCGCCAGCGCGACAACACAACGCGACAGGCGAGACGCAAACAACTCCAACATACTTCATCCTTCGTTGACACCCCCACTCCAGCCGGCCCGTGCCGAGGCCGGCATTCGTCCGGCCGTTAAGCCGCCGGATGTGGCGAGAAAAAGACGCCACGCCCGCGAATGGCTGCGATGATTTTGCGCCGATGCTGGCGTGAGGCTGCCGCATTGCGGACAACAGCATTAACTGCAATCCTCGAAAGGCGGCTTGAAGAGAGGGAAACAGTTAATGCCCCACGCCACGACCAGGGATGACGTCCGCATCTATTTCGAAGAAGCGGGTCAGGGATCGCCGATTATTTTTCTGCATGAGTTCGCGGCCGACTACACCAATTGGGAGCCGCAGATGCGCTACTTCTCGCGCGGCCATCGCTGCATCACCTATTCCGCGCGTGGCTACACGCCGTCGGACGTGCCTGATGGCGAGGTCTACACCTACAAGCACTTCTACACCGACGCGCTCGCGGTGCTCGATCACCTCAAGATCGAGCGCGCGCATCTGGTCGGCCTGTCGATGGGCGCCTATTCGTCGCTCCAGATCGGGTTGAACGCGCCGCAGCGCGCGCTGTCGATGACGCTGGCCGGCGTGGGCTCAGGATCAGAGATCGAGAATCTCGACAACTGGCGCAAGCAGTGCCGCGCCAATGCCGAGCAGTTCGAGACGCTCGGCTCCGCCGAGGTCGCAAAGGTCACGCGCGAGGCGCCGAGCCGAATTCCGTTCCTGGTGAAGGACCCGCGCGGCCACGCCGATTTCTACGCCGCGCTGGCGCGGCACGATGCCAAGGGCTCCGCGAACACGATGCGCGGCTTCCAGGGCGGCCGGCCATCGATCTACACGATGCCGGATGCCATTCGAGGTGTGGTAACGCCCGCGCTGATCATCTGCGGTGACGAAGACGATCCCTGCGTCGGCGCAAGCCTGTTCCTGAAGAAGCACCTGCCGGCGGCGGGCCTCGCGATGTTTCCGAAATCAGGCCACGTGCTCAATCTCGAAGAGCCCGCGCTGTTCAACGAGAGCGTGGAGCGGTTCGTGACGCTGGTGGAAGCCGGGCGCTGGCCGGTGCGCGATCCGCGGTCGCTGGCGGCGCATTAGACCGCCAGCCGCGGCCTGCCGCGCCAGGTCTCAGACCTGGGAGGCAGCCGGCAGCGGAGGTAACGCCGGGTTTTCGGCAGACGCCAAACGCCTGACGCTGGCTTCGATCGAGACCAGCAAGAACAGGAACATGATGAAGATGAAATAGGAAAAGGCACCCGCGGCGACATACAAAGCGACAGGGACCATCAATTTCAAGGCCAGTCTGCGGTTTTGCTCTTCCTGGAATTCCTGAGAGACGAGTTGCAGCTCGCCCTGCAGCTTGTTGAAGAACCACACGACGAAATACGGCGCGCGGGTGGGAGGCGTGGCAGCCGCGATGCGATCGATCGAGGAAGAGTATTGCTTGTCCTTGTTCGCCGTCGCCAGCGCCGGTGCCCGCGCGCTCAGCCGCTTGGCATAGTCGAACAGCAAGGAGCGCCACAACACCTCGATGTTGCCCTCATCAAGCGCATTCCTGTCGTCCAACGTGGCATAGCCGCGGAATCGCGCTCCGTTGTTGTAGAGCCAGTCCGAGAACTGCGAAGCATTTTCGAAGCTGGCTCCCAGCGCGCCATCGAGAAACTTGTTGAACTGCTGCAGGATCTCCGGGTCCAGGCGCTTGCCTTTTTCGTAGGCCACGTTGTCGGAGCCCGCGGTCTCCCTGACGATCGGCGCATCCGACGGGAAGACCTCCTTGATCAGCTTGACCGGATCTGTCGCCTGGCGAAACCGGTCGATCTGTTCGGCGATCCGCACGCTCGGGTTCGGAGCGAACTGCGCATACAATGCAAAGATCAGCGCCAGGATCGTGATGAGGAAGGAAACCATCGCGGTCGCGATGACCGTCCCTCGCAGGAGGCGAACAAAGAACGTCTCGACATTGCTCAGCATGACACTCACTTCTTATTCAGGATGATTCCCGACCCACTGAGCCTGGATTGGCGATCCTTGTAATCCTCGTAGCTCTCGATGGTCTCAAATCCGTTTGCCCTTGCCGTTGCGAGGCGATCGAGCCGGCCGGAATCGTAGAGGCCGTTGAGCGAGCTCAAGGCACGCTTCAAGGCCGCGATATCTCCCTCAGCCTGGGCGGTTCCGACGCCGCCGACGGAGGTCTTCAACTCCTGCACCAGCGGCGCATCGAAGCTGATGCCTTGCAGCTTTGCGTTCACGATCGCCACTTTCCGGCCCGCCACCTCGGAGACCCGGGTGAACTCGGCGGCTTCATCGAAGATCGCCGAAGCCGTATCGCAGTCCGACATGAGGCTCGTCAGCGTGGCCGAATCCGTGGCGTCGCTGACGGGGGCGAGCCGGGACGCGATCGCATCCAGCCTCGTCTTGTAGTTTTCGTTCGGAAGATCTCCTCGATGATAGGAAACCCGGCTCAGCGTATCCTTGATCCGCTGCCGCGCACGCTCGTCGGGATCGAGACGAGCGACCACCGGCGGCGATGAGACCGGCGGCGGTGGCGGCGCCGCCGAGACCGGCGGGGGCGGCGGCGCAGAAGGAGCTGCCGGCGCAGGTGCGGCCGGCTCGGCGATCGAAGGCGCGCCGATATTCGCCTGAGCCTGCGGCTGGACGGCGTCGGGTCCCGACAGCGTGGACGCATCCACCGCGAAGAATCGCAAAGTGCCTCGCCCGCCCTGATCCCAGTTGGCAGCCCAGACGAATCCCGGCCCCCGGCCAGGCGGTAGATTGGCAAGCCGAGCTGCGCGGATCGACGAAAATTGCCGAGGAAATCCACCATCAGCCCGGCCCTGATGTCCCGGCCCTGCGCGAGCTGGGCCACATTGCTTGCGTCGAGCGACACCAACCTGACCGCGCCCCAGCTGGCCATGAGCCCTTGCAGGCCGTCGATTTGCGGCATTGCCATCACGTTGGGCTGGGCCCCGTACTTTTTCGCAAGTCGCGCGATATCCTCATTCGCCTCGTTGCCGCTGAACCAGGCCGGCTCCAAGAACCGGTTCACGTAAGAGACCGTGCCGTCGGGCGAATGCAGGATCGAGTAGGACGATACGAACGGCCCTCGTTTCGAGCTTTCCGGCACCTTGCGTGCGCACCAGGTAAAGCCGTTGAACTGCTCGCTGGGACTACATTGGTACTGCCGATAGACGGAGCTTTCGAAGCTGACCTTCGCGCCGAGGCTGAGGCCGTCGACCGCATAGATCGAGATCACGCTCGGGCTCGAGGCGAGGTTCGTCGGATTTTGCACGAGCCCGGTTCGGCAGACGCGGCGCAGCTCGGCAAGCCGGCCGTCGCTGGGACTGAAGCCCTGCTGGATCACCTGTCCGACGGACGTGCCACGCTGGCGAAGATTATCGTCGATGCAGGAAATCTCGGCCGGCGGAAGCTTGCGCCACTCGGCCTGGATGGCCTGGTTGATGGCGGACTGAACAAGGCCGCCGAAGATGTTGACGATGTCGCCGCCGCTCTGGGCGAATACTGGTTCGCACGTCAAGCTGACACTGAACAGCACAGCAAGTGCCGGCAGCGCTCTACCCATAGTCTCAGCCCCTGGCCATTTCCCCAGCAACATTATGACTTAAGGAAATGAGGACATGCAACCGAGAGGCTCAACTTTGGCCGGCCGCCGAGTCGAGTACTTTAGTCTAGTTGCCCGCACGAGATATCCGGCCGACCGCTCGGGGTGGGCGCCTGCCGGATTCACTGCGCCCGCAGTGACGAGAAGCTACTTCCCCTGCCCGCGCGTGAGCAGAAACACGCCCTGCTCGCCGAACATGTTCCACACCCACCACGGCAATCGCAGCCGCAATGGACGGCCGTACAGATCCAGCGCCTCGGCGCGCTCCATCTTGACGTCGATCGCGTCGCAGAGCTCAACGAAATCCTTGATAGTGCAGAAATGGATGTTGGCGGTGTCGTACCAGGTCGCCGGCAGATTCTCGGTGCGCGGCATGTGGCCGCCGACCAGGAGCTGGAGCCGCATCTTCCAGAAGCCGAAATTCGGGAACGACACGATGGCGCGGCGGCCGATGCGCAGCAGATTCTCCAGCACGACCCGCGGCTGCCGCGTCGCCTGCAGCGTCTGCGACAGGATGACGTAATCGAAGGCGTCGTCGGGATAGTTGACGAGATCGGTGTCGGCATCGCCCTGCACCACCGCGAGGCCCTTGGCGACGCAGCGATTGACGCCCTCGCGCGACAGCTCGATGCCGCGCCCGTCGATACCGCGGGTCTCCAGTAACTGGAGCAAATCGCCCTCGCCGCAGCCGACGTCGAGCACTTTCGAGCCGGGCTTGACCATCTCGGCGACCAGCAGATGATCGGCGCGAAACTGGCCGGACTGCTCCGTCGCAACGCCGCCCAGCGGCAGCACTTCCTGCACAGACATCGCTAGCCGTCCTTGTCAGTCAATCCTGGCGGTGAGCCCGCGCGCCTTCCCTGCCGATTGCAGGAAGGCCCGGGCGATATCGAAGAATTCGGGCACGTCGAGCAGGAAGGCGTCGTGGCCGCGATCGGTCTCGATCTCGGCGAACGACACCCGCGCGCTCGACGCGTTCAGCGCATGCACCAGTGCGCGCGATTCCGAGGTCGGGAACAGCCAGTCGCTGGTGAAGGAGACCACGCAGAAGCGCGTCTCGATGCCCGCGAACGCCTTCGCCAGCACGCCGCCGTGGTCGCCAGCGATGTCGAAATAGTCCATCGCGCGGGTCAGATAGAGATAGGAGTTGGCGTCGAACCGCTCGACAAAGGACGAGCCCTGGTAGCGCAGATAGCTCTCGACCTGGAAATCGGCGTCGAACGAGAAGGTCGGCAGCTCGCGGTCCTGCATGCGGCGGCCGAACTTGCGATGCAGCGCGGCGTCCGAAAGATAGGTGATGTGCGCGGCCATCCGTGCCACCGCAAGTCCGCGATGCGGATGGATGCCCTGATCCGTGTAGCGGCCGTTGTGCCAGTCGGGATCGGCCATCACTGCCTGGCGGCCGAGCTCGTGGAAAGCGATGTTCTGGGCCGAGTGCCGCGTTGCGCAGGCAATCGCCAGCGCGGAGTACACGCGCTTGGGATAGGCCGCGGTCCATTGCAGCACCTGCATGCCGCCCATCGAGCCGCCGACCACCGCGAACAACGTGTCGATGCCGAGCCGGTCGATCAGCATCGCCTGCGCGCGCACCATGTCGGGAATGGTGATGACGGGGAAATCCAGGCCCCACACCTTGCCGGTCGCCGGATTGATCGAGGCCGGCCCGGTCGAACCCATGCAGCCGCCAATCACGTTGGCGCAAATGATGAAGTAGTGCTGAGGATCAAGAGGCCGGCCGGGACCGACCAGCGTCTCCCACCAGCCCGACTTGCCGGTGACGGGATGCACGTTGGCGACATGCTGATCTCCCGTCAGCGCATGGCAGATCAGCACCGCGTTGGAGCGATCGGCGTTGAGCTCGCCATAGGTCTGGTAGGCGATCTGGAACGGGGTGAGATCGATGCCGCAATCGAGCCGCAGCGGCTGCTCGGCGCCGAACTGCGCGACCTGCGAATTCGGATGATCCGCCTCATGCGACCGGTCGTCGGCACTGATCGCGGGACTCGGCACAGACTTGACGCCACCCATCTCTGACATCGACCTCGTTTGCGATCAGACGTTCGATCGCAGTGAACATCAGGCCATGAAAAACCCGGCCTGAACGATTGGTTCGGCCGGGATCGAAAGGGTCCCCGGCCTGTTTAGCGAGTTTTTTAACGTGGCTGCAAGCCGGCCGGCTCAAATGACCACGGAACAGGCAAAACGTACTGTCTTGGGCGGTTTTCGTCAAGTCGCGGTCCGGATTAGCCAAATTCGTCTCTGTTACATCAGCCCAAAAGGACGTCATTTCTCTTTGCTTTCGCCGCCCCGACTGCCTAATCAGGATATCGATCGCAGCGGATCCGAACCTACCAGCTTGCCTGGCCGATCCGCATTGGAACGCCTCTCAACAGTCCAGTCAGATATGTCCCACCGTCCGCCCGCGCCACCATCGCTCCAGGAATTGCGCAAGGAGATCGACGCGATCGACGAGGGCATGCATCGTCTCCTGATGCAGCGCGGCGACATCATCGACCGCCTGATCCAGGTGAAGCAGACCCAGGAGGTCGGCTCGGCTTTCCGCCCGGCGCGCGAGGCCTCGATGATGCGCGACATCGTCCAGCGCCATCGCGGCATCCTGCCGCTCGACACGGTCGAGAGCATCTGGCGCGTCATCATCTCGACCTTCACCTATGTGCAGGCGCCGTTCTCCGTGCATGCCGACATCTCGGTGAGCGAGCCGGCCATGCGCGATTCCGTGCGCTTCCATTTCGGCTTCACGGTGCCTTACGTCGCGCATTTCAGCGCGCAGGCCGCGGTCGAGGCGGTGGCGAAATCCAAGGGCGACCTGGCGCTGGTCTCGGCAACCTCGAGCCGCACGCCATGGTGGCTGGAGCTTGAAGCCGACGGCGTGCCGAAGATCATCGCGCGGATGCCCTTCGTCGAGCGCGCCGACCATCCGGCTTCACTGCCGGTGTTTGCGATCTCGCGCGTCGCCGACAGCGCCGTGGTGACTGAGGTCGAGACCTTCAGCGTGCGCGTATCCGGGTGGAACGCCGAGGTCGCCCGCGCCCTGTCGCCGCTCGCCGAGATCGTGGCGGTGCCGGATACCGCCTTCGACGGCGCGGCGCTGCTGGTCTCGGTCACGAGCGCGACCAGCATCGACAAAATCAAGGCTGCCCTGATCGAGGCGGGGGCCTCGGTGCGCTCCACGGCCCTCGTCGGCAGCCACGCAACGCGCTATACGGTGCCCCCGACCGGGTCGAAATCGTAGATCGCGAACCGCCTAAAGCTACTTCCGGAGTTGAAGATGTCCCGCCCCGTGCCGAATCCCGGCATTCTCGATATTGCGCCCTACACGCCCGGCAAGAGCCCGGTGGCTGAGCCGGGCCGCAAGGTGTTCAAGCTCTCGGCCAACGAGACGCCGTTCGGGCCCTCGCCCAAGGCGATCGAGGCGTTCAGGAACGTGGCGGCGCATCTGGAAGACTATCCGGAAGGAACCTCGCGCGTGCTGCGCGAAGCGATCGGCCGTTCGTTCGGGCTCGACCCCAACCGCATCATCTGCGGCGCCGGCTCGGACGAGATCCTCAATCTGCTCGCCCACACCTATCTCAGCCACGGCGACGAGGCGATATCGACCACCCACGGCTTCCTGGTCTACCCGATCGCGACCATGGCGGTCGGCGCCAAGAACGTGGTCGCGCAGGAGACCAACCACACCTGCAATGTCGACGCCATCCTCAACGCCGTGACGCCGAAGACAAAGCTGGTCTGGCTCGCCAACCCCAACAACCCGACCGGCACCTATGTGCCGTTCGACGAGGTCAAGCGGCTGCGCGCCGGCCTGCCGTCGCACGTGCTGCTGGTGCTCGATGCCGCCTATTCCGATTACGTCTCGCGCAACGACTACGAGATGGGGATCGAGCTCGTCGCCACCACCGAGAACACCGTGGTGACGCACACCTTCTCCAAGATCCACGGCCTCGCCGCGCTGCGCGTCGGCTGGATGTTCGGTCCGGAGCACATCATCGACGCGGTCAACCGCATCCGCGGTCCCTTCAACGTGTCGACGCCGGCGATGTATGCCGCGGTCGCCGCGATCGAGGACACCGCGCACCAGGCGATGTCGAAGCAGTTCACCGAGACCTGGCGCAACTGGCTCTCCGAGGAGATCGGCAAGCTCGGTCTGAAGGTGACGCCTGGCGTCGCCAATTTCGTGCTGATCCACTTCCCCGAAACGGGCAAGACCGCGGACGAGGCCGACGCGTATCTGACCAAGCGCGGGCTGGTGCTGCGCGCGCTGAAGAACTACCGCCTGCCGCATTCGCTGCGCATGACCATCGGCACCGAGGAGGCCAACCGCCTCGTCGTCGAGGCCTTGCGCGACTTCTTGGCCGGCAAATGAGCACCACACCGCACTTCCAGCGCGTTGCGCTGATCGGCTTCGGCCTGATCGGCGGCTCGATCGCGCGCGCTGCGAAGCTCCAGGGCTTGGCCTCCGAGATCGTCACCACCGCGCGCTCGGAGAAGACGCGCGCGCGGGTGCTGGAGCTCGGCATCGTCGACCAGGTCGTGGCGACCAATGCGGAAGCGGTGAAGGATGCCGATCTCGTCATCCTCTGCATTCCCGTCGGTGCCTGCGGGCCGGTGGCGCAGGAGATCGCAGCGCATCTCAAACCGGGCGCGATCGTCTCCGACGTCGGCTCGGTCAAGGGCGCGATCGTCAGGGACATGGCGCCGCATCTGCCGAAGACCATTCATTTCGTGCCGGCGCATCCCGTCGCGGGCACCGAGCATTCGGGCCCCGACTCCGGTTTCGCCGAGCTCTTCATCAACCGCTGGTGCATCCTGACGCCGCCGGAAGGCGTCGATGCGGCGGCCACCGATCGGCTGCGCGCCTTCTGGGCGGCGATGGGCGCCAAGGTCGAGATCATGACGCCGGATCATCATGATCTCGTGCTCGCGATCACCAGCCATCTGCCGCATCTGATCGCCTACACCATCGTCGGCACCGCCGACGAGCTGGCGCAGGTGACGGAGTCCGAGGTGATCAAGTTCTCGGCCGGCGGCTTTCGCGACTTCACCCGCATCGCGGCGTCCGACCCGACGATGTGGCGCGACGTCTTCCTCGCCAACAAGGAAGCCGTGCTGGAGATGCTCGGCACCTTCACCGAGGATCTCGCCAAGCTCACCCGCGCGATCCGGCGCGGCGACGGCGAGGCGCTGTTCGACCACTTCACCCGCACCCGCGCCATCCGCCGCGGCATCGTCGAGATCGGCCAGGATTCGGCGGCACCGGATTTCGGCCGGCCGCATGCGCAGCTCGGCAAGAAGCCGTAACCACCCCTCTCTCCTCCGTCATTGCGAAAAGCGCAGCGACGAAGCAATCCAGACTGTTTCCGGGGAGAAAGTCTGGATTGCTTCGCTTCGCTCGCAATGACGAGGATCAATACAGCGGCGGGATCTGCCCGACCTTGATCGGGCCGAGCAGCACGGCGCCGTCGACGAATTTCAGCGGGAAGCTCCTCGCCTTCTTGCCCTCAAGCGTGCTCTCGGTGCCGATCGAATTGATGCCGGCCGCAACGCCGGCATTGGCGTTCTGCTTGATGACCTTGCCGAGGCCGGGAACGGCGCGGTCGAGTGCGCCGAACAGATTGTTGAGGTCCTGCGACTTCACGCCCGGCGCAACGCGGTCGAGGGTTGCCTGCGGCACACCCTCCTCCAGCATCTTCTCGATGCCGAGCGCCGGGATCACGCGCTCGAGGCCGGTCACGGTCATCTGCAATTCGCCGTCGAGTCGGCCATTGGCCGAGAGGCCGAGCGTGCCGGCCGCGACCGCGATCATCTCGCCCTGCTGGATGCGCGACTGCACGATCTCGATGTGACCGCCGGCGGCCTGGATCTCGCGGAAGCGTTGCGGCCACGGCTTTGGCGTGAGGTCGGAGAGACCCGTGATCTTCGCGCGCGTGTCCGCCTCGAACGGCTCGGCGAGCAAGGGATGAACGCCCTGGATGCTGCCCTGCGCGACGTGCAGCACGGTCTCGATCACAGGATGATCCGACGGCGACCCGTCCGCGAGGCGACCGTGCAGCTCGACCTGCTTGGCGCGCGCGAGCGGCACCTGCACGCTGCTGTCGAGACGATTGATGACGGGATCGTCGAACACGATGGAGGCGCGATCCGGCACCGCCGGCAGGCCGACCACGCTGCTGCGGCCCTTGCTCCAATTCACCACGAAGGTGTTTTGCGTGACGCCGTCGGTGAGCGTCGCCGGCGCGGAGAATTCGGCGATGACGCGCTTGGGATCGTAGACCTGGGCGACGACCAGGATGTTGTCGAGCCTGGCCGTGAACGGCGTCTTGCTGGCGTTCTGCGACACCAGGGCGACGCTGGCGCCGGAACACTGGACCTCGAAACGGAACGGGAAGCCGGCGATCGAGCGCTTGGCGCAATCATAGATGCGGCCGGACTTGGCCTCCTGCGCCCGCCATGCGTCTGCGGCGATTTCGGCCTGCGAGGCCGCATAGAACCAGAAGCAGCTCCACGCGACGGCGAGGATCAGGAGGATAATGGGGGCGATGAAAAGGCCCCAGCGGGGGCGGCGGCCTGTGGCAACGGTCATATCTGACATGCGGCGACCCTTTGGCCCCAGATTTTGTCAAATGTAAGCGGGGTTCGGCCGCGCCGAAAGGCCGAGAATTCGCTTCGCTTGGGGGCGTCGTTCTGGTAGCCGTGCCCGAAATGTCGGAAATCACCCTCCCCTCCGTCACCACAGCCAAGGGCGACCTCTGGGTGTTCGGCTATGGCTCGCTGATGTGGCGGCCGGGCTTCGAATTCAGGGAACGCGTCCCGGCGCGGCTGGTCGGCGAGCACCGCGCGCTCTGTGTCTACTCCTTCGTGCATCGCGGCACGCCGGAGCAGCCGGGCCTGGTGCTCGGGCTCGACCGCGGCGGCGCCTGCCGCGGCATTGCTTTTCGCGTCGCCGAGAAGGACCGCTCCGACGTCGTCGCCTATCTGCGGGCGCGCGAGCAGGTCACGTCCGTCTATCGCGAGGTGATGCGCTCGGTGTGGTTGGAGAATGATGCGCGTCAGCGCGTCTCCGCGCTCGCCTATGTCGTCGACCGCGGTCATGTTCAGTATGCCGGCCGGCTGTCGCTCGCCGACCAGCATCGCCATGTCGTCCAGGGTCATGGCCAGTCCGGCGCCAACCGCGATTACGTGACGGCAACGGTGAAAGCGATCGAGGCCGAAGGTTTTCGCGACACGCAATTGCATCAGCTCGCGACCATGCTGCATGGCGATGCGCATTCGCTGCACGCGCCGGCTCCTGCCGAAGATCGAGAGAACCGCTAGCGCTCCGACGGAGCGTAGCTCGGCGACGAGCCGATCAACTGCTCCTGCTCTTTCCGGCCCGCTTCCACAAGACGAGCGGTCGCGTCTTCGATGGCGGTTTGCACGCGCGAGAGAAACTCGTCTTTCGGCAGGCCTGATGGCAGCGGATCGAGGAACTCGACCACCAGCGTGCCGGGATAGCGCATGAAGGTGCGGCGCGGCCAGAACAGGCCGGAATTGAGCGCGATCGGCAGGCACCGCACGCCGCAGGACGCGTAGATCTGCGCAAAGCCGGTCTTGTAATCGGGCGCGGCGCCGGGCGCCCGGCGTGTGCCTTCCGGAAAGATCACGAGCTGCCCGCCTGCGCGCACCGCCTCGCGCGCCCGCCGCGTCATGTCCAGCAGCGCCTTCACGCCGGCCTTGCGGTCGATCGCGATCATTCCGGTCTTGACCAGGAACTGGCCGAACACCGGGATCTGCATGAGCTGACGCTTGAGAATGAAGATCGGACGGTTGAAGAAGCCCGGCAGCACGAACGTCTCCCAGAACGATTGATGCTTCGCCGCGATCACCAGCGGCCCTGCCGGGATCTTCTCCTGCCCACGGAATTCGACCTTGATGTTGCAGATCACGCGCATCAGGAACAGCGTCGCCTTCGCCCACCATTGCGCGACCGTCAGCATGGCGCGCGGCGGCAATGCGAAGGTCGGAAGCGCCACGATCGCGAGGCATACGAGCACGGCGTAGAACAGCACGTTGAACAGGAGCGAGCGCAGGAAAATCAAAAACATCGATGGTCCGATCAATTGGCCTGTGCCGTGGCGGGCCGCTTCGGCGCCGCGCCTGCAGGCTGCTCCGACATCTCGGGCGAAAGGTCAATCCCGAAATCCTCCAGCCGCACCCTCAACTCGGCGGCGATGTACTTGACGTATTCGGACAAGAGCAGCCGCAAGGTGGAGGCCGAGGTCCACCACGGCTCCTCACGCCATTTTTCGCCGACCACTGCGAACGGGATCAGCGTGGTCTCCGGCATCGCATGCGAGAACTCCACCAGCGCGCGCGGCATGTGATAGTTCGAAGTGACGACAATCAGCGATCTGAAGCCGCGCCCCTCGGCCCAGCGCCGCGCTTCCGCCGCGTTGCCGCGGGTCGAGACCGCGGTGCGGTCGAGATCGACACAGCAATGCATGAAGGACTGGTTCTCCGGCAGCGTCCGGGAGATGTCGCTCGCCGTCGAGGTCGGGTGCACGCCGGAGATCAGGAGCCGCTTGCCGTAACCGGCCGCCAGGAGCTCCATTGCATCCGACACCCGCGAGGAGCCGCCGGTCAGGACCACGATGCCGTCAGCCTTGTGGTCCGGCGCGATCTCGGCGCCGCGCAATTGCGACAGGAAGCCGATGAAGCCCGCCGCCGCGCCGACGAAGACGAACGCGATCGTCGAGACCAATGCCGCGCGCAGCCAGCCGCGCGGCAATTTCGGCGATCGATCGTCGGTCGGCGAGGTCATATGATGTCGGTGATCCCTTCTCCGGATGATTTTAAGACGTTTTGAGGCGAAGTGGAGTCCGGTTTATCGGGCTCAATCGACGTCATTCAGCGTCGCGAACAGCGTCTGGCGCGAGGCAACCGCGGTGATGGCGCCGATCAGAACCGCCTGCACGGCGAGCACGATGTAGCCCGACGGCCGCAGCGAGAAGGTGCCGAGCAGAGCTGCGAACTGGTCGCCGACGGGGGTCCCGGAAAACCAGCCGGCGATCGACTCGGAGAAGCCGAACACCAGCATGGCGGCGCCGCCGCCGATCACGCCGCCCTCCAGCCCCAGCCTGAGGAAGTGACGCAGGAAGCGGTTGGCGATGTAGCGGTCGCCGGCACCGACGAAATGCAGGACCTCGACGATCGGGCGGTTTGCCGCCATGGCGCCGCGGGTCGCGAACGAGACCGAGATGATGGTCGCGATGATGACAAGTGCGAGGATGCCGATGCCGGCGAGCACGGTGGCGTTGGTCATCGAGCGCATCCGCTCGATCCAGGCGCGGTGATCGTCGACGCTGGCGCTTGGGGCGGCCTGGGTCACGCGCGCGCGCAAGGCGCCGAGATCGAGCGGCGTGCCGGGCTGCACGCGCGCGATGATCATGCGCGGCACCGGCAAATCGTCCATCGACAGGCCGGTGCCGAGCCAGGGCTCGAGCAGCTTGCCGCTCTCGTCCTTGGTGAACGGCTTGACCTCGACGATGCCGGCCTGCGCGCGCATGGCCTCCGTCACCGCCGCGGTGTCGCGATCGAGATCGCGGCCGGCCTGCGGGCGAACCTGGATGGTGATTTCGCTTGCAACGTCCGACTGCCATTCCGCGGCGGAGGCGCTGACGAGCAGCACCGTGCCCGTGGTCATCGAGGCGAGGAAGGTCATGATGGCGACGACGGCAACCAGCGCGCGTCCGTGGATCGAGGCGCGCGGCACGATCGGCGACATGTTGCGCGCCTTGGGCGGAAGCTGCGGACGCTCGTGTCCGAGATCGACCAGCACGCCGCGGTCGTCGGGCCTACTCATAGACGTGCAGCCGTCCCTGGTGCAGCACGAAGCGTCGCGCCTCGTACTGGTCCATCAGGCCGATGTCGTGAGTGGCGATGATGACGGCGGTGCCTGATTTGTTGAGTTCGATGAACAGCCGCAGCAGCCGGCGGCCGAGCGTCGGATCGACGCTGCCGGTCGGCTCGTCGGCGAGCAGGAGCTGCGGCCGCG
This sequence comes from Bradyrhizobium japonicum USDA 6, assembly GCF_000284375.1. Classification (NCBI taxonomy): domain Bacteria; kingdom Pseudomonadati; phylum Pseudomonadota; class Alphaproteobacteria; order Hyphomicrobiales; family Nitrobacteraceae; genus Bradyrhizobium; species Bradyrhizobium japonicum. Next base: position 1,562,571 of record NC_017249.1, on the reverse strand, counting down.
AGATCACGGCGCGCGCGATCGCCGCGCGCTGCTTCTCGCCGCCGGACAGGATCGGCGGCAGCGCGTCCATGCGGTCACCGAGGCCGACCCAGCGCAACAGGTCGATCACCTCCTTGCGATAGCTCGACTCGCTACGGCCCATGACGCGGAACGGCAAGGCGACGTTCTCATAGGTCGTCATGTGGTCGAGCAGGCGGAAGTCCTGGAGCACGATGCCGATGCGCTTGCGCAAATCCGCGATCTCGTCCTTGCCGAGCTGCGAGATGTCGTGGCCGAACAGGTTGACGAGGCCGCGCGTCGGCCGGTGCGACAGGAACAACAGACGCAGCAGCGAGGTCTTGCCGGCGCCGGACGGGCCGGTGAGAAACTGGAAGGAATGCGCCGGAATCTCGAAACTGAGGTCGCGCAGAATCTCCGGCCCCAGTCCGTAACGCAATCCGACATTTTCGAACCGAACCAAGCTCAGCTCCGTTCGAGAGGGGGCGCGGGCCGCGCTGCTGCGCTCCGCCACACGCGATCAACGGGTTTTGCGGCCGTTATGGTTTCCGGTTCGTTAACGGTCGCTCTGTAGCATCTCGGATGCCCGGTTCTCCGCGACCGGAGCATCGTCAAGACCAGTCCGTGCATCAAGGCTCGTGTCCATGCATATCGTCTGCCCCCATTGTACGACATCCTACGCCATCAAGCCCGCGAGCCTGGGGGCGAACGGACGAACGGTCCGCTGCTCCCGCTGCAAGGAGACCTGGGTCGCCTATGCCGAGGATGCCATCGAGGAGGCGTCCGTCCCGGCCATGGCGGCGGCCAGCCAGGCCGACGACCAGTCCGACCTCGCCGAGCAGTGGAACTCCTACGCCAGGGACGAGGGCGCCGCCGACACGCCCGTCGTCGACAGCCCCTCGATCGCCAGCGACTGGCCGGCCGAGGACGCCCAGGAGACCGAGGACGAATGGTCAGCGGCGTCCCGCGCCGCCGAGGAGGACGTCGCCGGCGCGCAGCACCAGTCCTGGTTCCGCGGCCTGTTCAGCCGCCGCGGGGCGCGGGTGAGGCGTCAGGCCCCCACCGAGGCTCCGCGAAAATCCCATTTCGGCCTGCCGACCGCCTGCGCCGCCATGGGCGCGCTGGTGCTGGCGCTGATCATCTGGCGCGGCGACGTGGTCCGGCTGCTGCCGCAGACGGCGGCATTCTACAAGATGGTCGGACTCGAAGTTAATTTGCGCGGGCTGGCGTTCAAGGACGTCAAGCTCTCCAGCGAGACCGTGGACGGTAAGCAGGTGCTGGTGATCGAGGGTGTGATCGTCGGTCAAAGCAAGAAGCCGCTCGATATCCCGCGGCTGCGCTTTGCGGTGCGCGACGCGCAGGGAGCGGAAATCTATGCCTGGAACACCGTGCTGGAGCAGACCGTGCTGCAGCCGGGTGAGCGCGCCTTCTTCCGCTCGCGCCTGGCCTCGCCGCCGGCGGAGGGCCGCAATATCGACGTCCGGTTCTTCAACCGGCGCGACATTGCCGGCGGCAGCGTATAGTCGATTTCGTAGATCCCGCGAGGAAGGTTGGCTGCGCGGTTGGTCCCAAGGTTGGTCTCATGCCGAAAATCCTGATCGCCGACGACGAGGATTCGATGCGCGAGCTGGTGGCGCGCGCCATCGCCATGGACGGCCACGAGACCGTCACCGCGCAGGACGGCGCCGAGGCGCTGGAAATCCTGACCCGCGAGAACGGCGCGTTCGATCTCCTGCTCACCGACATCCAGATGCCGGTGATGGACGGCATCGCGCTGGCGCTCTCCGCCGCGCGCGATTTTCCCGACCTGACCATTCTCTTGATGACCGGCTTTGCCGACCAGCGCGAGCGCGCCTCGAATTTGAATGCGCTGGTGCATGACGTCGTGACCAAGCCGTTCTCGGTCGCCGACATCCGTACGGCGGTCGCGGACGCGCTGGCAGCAAAGAAGCCGTAGAGCGCGGCGTATTCCGCTGTCATGCCCCGGCCTTGACCGGGGCATCCAGTGCGCCGCGGCCTCTCGGTTCGATCACAACCGTCTCTGGAATACTGGATCGCCCGATCGAGTCGGGCGATGACATCGAGTGTGACGTCAAAAATCCTTCAGCAGACGCTCGAGATAATCGAGCTCGATCTGCGGACGCGCGGGATCGCTCAGGCGGCGGCGGAGCTCTTCGAGGATGCGGCGCGCGCGCTGGGCATCGATCTCGCCGGGAATCTTGACCGTATAGTCGTCGCTGTATTCCTTGCCGCGCAGCGGCCGGCCCAGTGGGTCGGTCCGTTCGCCACCGCTCTGCTGGCGGCCGACAGCCTGACCGGGGCCGTCACCGTCGCCCGGATCCTGGCCTTCGCCGTTCTGCTGCCCGCCGAGCGCGTCGGCGAGATCCTGCATGCCCTTGCGCAGGCCGTCGATGGCCTTGCCCTGCGATGTCGTCGCACCGTCGGCATCGCCTTCGCCGATCTGATTGCCGGCGTCTCCCATGGCGTTCTCGGCGGCGTCGAAGCCGTCATCGCCATCCTGGTCGCCGTCCTGGCCCTGACCTTGGCCCTGCTGACCTTGTTGGCCCTGCTGCCCCGGCTGCTTCTGCCCGCGCTGGCCCTTCTGGCCATCCTGCTGCAAGCCCATCTCGGCGAGCTTCTTCTTGAGGGCCTCCAGCCGCTTCTTCAATTGCTCCTGCCGGCCCTGCGTATCCTGCGACCCTTCGCGCGACGCCGAGGGATCGTTCGGGTCGGGATAGAGATATTTCTCCATGTCCCGGATCGCCCGGGACTGCTGGCCGATGCTCTCGTCCGAATTCTTGTCCTTCAGGCTGTCGGCGGATTGCTTCATCGACCGCTCGGCGCTGTCGAGCAGTGCATCCAGACTCTTCTGGTCGGCGCGCGACGACTGGGCGAGCCCAATCGAAGCCGTGGAACAGGACAGCATCAGCACGAGACAAGCCGTGGCGAGCCTTCCGCGCGCGACCTTGCCGTTCTGCCAGATTGAGGTGTGTTTCATGAGCTATCTCGCTCCCTGGGATTCACGCCAGGTCCTGAGCTCTTCGCGCAAGGCGTCCTGCTGCCTTGCCAGGTCCTCCAGCTGATCGCTGGTCGCGCCGCGCGTCTTCTGCCGCAGCTCTCTCGATTTGCGCAGGATCTCCGCGACCTTGGGCGGCAGAGGCTTGGTACGTTGGCCGCGCTTGGAGTCCTTGCTCTGCCGGTCGGTTTCGTCGCGAAGCGCATTCTGCTCCCGCAGCAGGTCGTTCAGCTCGCGCGCAATCTCGTCCAGCTCTTTTTGCTCGGCGCTGGGCGGTCCTGGAGGATTTTCCAGCGCGCGGGCCAGGCGATCCAGCTCGCGCGCCGCCGCTTCGCGATTGCCGCGCTGGATCAGCCGCTCGATGCGCTTCATCTGGTCGTCGAGGCCGATGGCCGGCCGCGCCAGCGGATTGCTGCGCATCTGCTGCGCGTACTGGCGCATGTAATTGTCGAGCGCGGTCCGCAGATTGTCCATGAGCTTCTTGAGCTCTTCGTCGCTGGCGCCGCGCTGAAGCGCCTGCTTGAGCGCGTCCTGCGCCGCGCGCAACGCCTTGGCGACGTCGCTGATGTTACCGTCCTCGATCGTCACCGCGAGCGCCCACAGGCTCGCCACGACCTCACGCAGGGAATCGTCGGTGCGCGCCGCCTCGAGCTGGCGTGCGACGCTATGCAGGCCGAGATATTGCCCGGCCTCCGGCGTGAACATCTCGGGCGCGATCATCAGCGCGTCGATCGCGGCGTAGACGTCGGAATTCTTGTTGGCGTCGAGCGCCAGGATGCGGCGCTGCTCGATCAGCGCGCGGGCGAGCGGCTTGGTGAACAGCCGGCCCGGCAAGCGCATGTTGAAGGGCTCGCTCTTCGCCTCGTTGCCGGCCTCGTCCTTGGCGGTGAGCGTCAGCGTCACGTCCGCACCGGAATAAGGATCCTCGCTGAGGTCCTTCACGGTCTGGCCGACGCCGTTGCGGGTCCGCGCATTGGGCAGGGTCAGCGCGAATTGCGGCGGCTGGAACAGCGGACGCGCGGCCTTGCCGTCCGCGTCCTTGGTTCCGTCCTTGTCTTCGGTTGCGCGCGGAACGAATTGCGCCGCGGCGCCGGTGACGCCGTAATCGTCCTCGATCTTGTAGGAGAGCTGCAACGCGCCGTAGGCCTGACGCTCGGGATCCTTGGCGAGCGCGATCGTCGGCGGGCGGTCCGGCGTCGCCGCGAAGGCCCATTGCGGTTGGCCGGAGGGCGCGCGGACATGCGCGGTGCCGTCGCCGGTGATGGTAAAATGCTTCTCGTTGGTGCCCTTCGGCGCGGCCTCGGTGGGCGCGACCTCCTTGAGGCCGCCGGAGGTGACGACATCGAGGCTGCTACCGGAGGAGCGCACGATCAGGGTCGAGCCGGCCGGAACTGCGAGTGGGCCGCTCGCAGGCAGCGCAGCGGCCTCCTTGTTGGCGGCCGACAGGATGACCGGCGGCTTGCCGGTGTAGAGCGGCGGGGTGATCCAGGCATCGACGCGGACGTTGGAGGGCGCCAGCACGCCGTTCCAGTCGAACGCTGCACCTAACCGCATCGCGCGCTCGTCGCCGGCGGCGAAGAAGGTCGCGACCAGCATCACCATGACCAGCGCGCGCAGCGCCCAGGGATCGTGCAGGGCGAGGCGCGGGTGCGGCAAGCCGGCACGGATGCGCTTGAGCGAAGCCAGCGTGCGCTCGCGCTGCGCCTGCCACAGCGCCAGCGCGACCGGGTCTTTCGAGCTCAGCGTGTCCGTCAACGTCGTCGCCGGGCGGTGACGGATACCGGAGCCGCGGTCGAGCCGGCTCAGAGCCTCGTCGCGGCCCGGCCAGCGGAAACGAATCAGCGGGACCAGAGCGGCGATTGCGATGCCGGCAAAAGCCACGAGACCGATGGCACGGATGACGGACGGCAGCACCAGCCAGAGGCCGGCCCACGACACCACCAGGAACAGGCCGACGACAGTCAGCACCCGCGCCAGATGTGGCCAGGCACGTTCCCACGCGATGGCATAAATGGCCCGATCGAGGGCCTGCGCCAGCTTCAGCCGCGACAGAGCGTCGCCATCGCGGATCGGGTCTGACGGGTCGGGGGTGACGCCGTTCAATCAATTCTCCAGGTTGCCCGGGAGAGAAGCGTAGCACAACGGCAGCACTGAGGCATCCGTTCCCGTACGGGAGAGCGCCCTTTTCCCGCATAACACGAGGACGTGACTGGCCGAGCGCAACCCCGTAATTTCCGCGCGCCATTCTGAGGAAAACGCAAGGGAAATAGAGGAAACGCCATGGACAAGAAGATGCACGACAAGGGCCTGGAAGTCCGCAAAGCGGTGCTGGGCGAGGCCTATGTCAACAATGCCCTGAAGAACGTCGACGATTTCAACCGTCCGTTCCAGGAGATGCTCAACGAATATTGCTGGGGCACCGTGTGGGGCCGCGAGGAACTGCCGCGCAAGACCCGCAGCATGCTCAACATCGCCATGATCGCGATCCTCAACCGTCAACACGAGTTTCGCGCGCATCTCAAGGGCGCGCTGACCAACGGCGTCTCCCGCGACGAGATCCGCGAAATCCTGATGCAGGTCGCGATCTATGGCGGCATGCCCGCCGCGGTCGACAGCTTTCGCATCGCGCGCGAGGTGTTCGCGGAGATCGACGGCAAGGCGTGAGGAACGCTTGAGGCCAACCTCTCTCCGACGTCGTCCCGGGGCGCGCAAAGCGCGAGCCCGGGACCCATAGCCACAGGGAGATGTGGCTACGGGGGATCGGAGTTGCCCTCTCGCACAACAATTTCTCCCTGGGGTTATGGGTCCCGGGCTCATCGCTTCGCGATGCCCCGGGACGACACCGGCGCATCTTTCACAACAACGAAGAAGAAAGAAGGAAACACCATGCACATCGGATTCATCGGCCTCGGAAACATGGGTTTCCCGATGGCGCGGCGGCTGATCGAGGCCGGGCACAAGCTCGTCGTGTTCGACACGCGCAAGGAGGCCGTCGACAGGCTCGTGGCGCGCGGTGCCACCGCTGCAACCTCGCCGAAGGACGTCGCCGATCAGGTCGAGACGGTCATGGCGAGCCTGCCCTCGCTGCAGGCCTCGCTCGAGGTCGCGACGGGAGCGAACGGCGTGATCGAAGGGAGCCGCGCCAGGCGCTTCATCGATCTCTCCACGGTCGGCTCGACGATGGCGGCGAAGATCCACGGCCTGCTGGCGAAACGCGACATCGTGCAGATCGACTGCCCCGTCTCCGGCGGCGTCGGCGGCGCCGAGAAGGGCACGCTGGCGGTGATGGTCTCAGGGCCCAAAACCGAGTTCAAGTTGCTCAAGCCCGCGCTCGACGTGATCGGAAAAGTGTTCTTCATCGGCGAGAAGCCGGGCGCGGCGCAGACCATGAAGCTCGCCAACAATTTCCTGTCCGCGACCGCGATCGTGGCGACCTCGGAAGCGGTGGTGATGGGCGTCAAGGCGGGGCTCGATCCTGCGGTGATGATCGACGTCATCAATGCCGGCTCCGGCATGAACACCGCGAGCCGCGACAAGTTTCCGCGCTCGGTGCTGCCACGAACGTTCGACTTCGGCTTCGCCACGGGGCTGATGGTGAAGGACGTGCGGCTGGCGCTGGAGGAGATGAAGCAGCTCGGCCTGTCGATGGAGGTCGCGGACGCGATCGGACGGCTATGGGAGACCGTGATCAGCGCGGAAGGCGCCGAGTCCGACTTCACCGCGGCGATCAAGCCGATCGAGAAGAAGGCGGGCGTTGTGGTTGGCGGAGCGAAGGGTGGATTGGCCGGGAAGTAGCGCCACACGCTCAGCTCGTCGTCCCGGGGCGCGCGACTTGTCCGCCGTAGCTCGAAGAGCGAAGGCGGAAGCGCGAGCCCGGGACCCATAACCACAGGGAAACGTGTGGCGAAGACTCGGAGTTACCAGCTTCGCGTACAACCACTCCCTGTGGGTTATGGGTCCCCGCCTACGCGGGGGGACGACACCGCAGTTGTTCGGCCGGCTTCGCCAACTCACAACCACGGCGCCGGCGTATCCATCGCGATCAGCTGCTCGACCTCGATGCGCGGGCGCACCACGGCGTATTGATCGCCCTTCACCAGCACCTCGGGCACCAGCGGCCGCGTGTTGTAGGTGCCGGCCTGCACCGCGCCATAGGCGCCGGCGGTCATGATGGCGATGAGATCTCCAGGCTTCGGCGTCGGCAGCGTGCGATCCAATGCGAGATAGTCGCCGGTCTCGCAGACCGGGCCGACGACGTCGGCCATGATCGTGGCAGCGCCCGCGGCCGGCTGCGTCACCGGCAGGATGTCGTGATGCGCCTCGTACAGCGTCGGGCGGATCAAATCGTTCATGGCGGCGTCGATGATGACGAAATTCTTGCCGTCGCCGTGCTTCACGTAGATCACCTTGGCGACCAGGATGCCGGCATTGCCGACGATCATGCGGCCGGGCTCGAACATCAGCGTGCAGCCGAGATTGTGGCTGACGCGCTTGACCATGGCGGCATAGGCGTCGGGCGCGGGCGGCGCCTCACGATCCATGTAATAGGGAATGCCGAGGCCGCCGCCGAAATCGACGTGGCTGATGTTGTGGCCGTCGCTGCGCAGCGTCTGCACGAATTCGGAGAGGATGCGGAACGCGGTCTCCATCTTGGAGAGATCGGTGATCTGGCTGCCGATGTGCACGTCGGTGCCTGTGACCTCGATGCCCGGAAGCTTTGCGGCGCGCGCATAGACCTCGCGGGCATAGGCGATCGGAATGCCGAACTTGTTCTCGGACTTGCCGGTCGAGATCTTGGCGTGCGTGCCGGCATCGACGTCGGGATTGACGCGCACGGAGATGCGCGCGGTCTTGCCCATCTCGGTCGCAAGCCGCGACAACAGCTCGAGCTCGGGCTCGGATTCGACGTTGAGGCAGAGGATGTCGGCGGCCAGCGCGGCGCGTAATTCGGCTTCGGTCTTACCGACGCCGGAGAACAGGATCTTGCTGGCGGGAATGCCGGCGGCCAGCGCACGCTTCAATTCGCCGCCGGAGACCACGTCGGCGCCGGCGCCGAGTTTGGCCAGCGTGCGCAGCACCGACTGGTTGGAATTCGCCTTCATGGCGTAGCAGACCAACACCTTCTCGCCGGCGAAGGCGTCGGCGAAGACGCGGTAGTGCCGCTCGAGCGTCGCGGTCGAATAGCAATAGAACGGCGTACCGACGGTTGCGGCCAGCTCGGACAGGTTCACGGCCTCGGCGTGCAGCACGCCGTTGCGATAGTCGAAATGGTTCATGGCGTCGGCTCAGCTATCCCGGCTCAATTTTTGCCGGGAGGTTCGTCCAGGAGCGGGTCGAGGATAAACGATTTCTTCTTGCCCTTGGCGGCCGTCGGCGCCGCGTCCGCACCGTAGGTGGGATTGAACACGCTCGGCGTCCTCTGGGCTTCGGTCTCGGTGTCGGTTGAAGGCGCGACATTGGCCGTGGATGCACTGGAGGCGGTCGGCGGAAGATCCAGCGGGCCCTTGCGGCCGCAGCCGGCAAGCGCGAGCGCCGTCAGGCTCAAGACAATGATGGCCCACCCCGAGCCGGCCGGGCGAAACTTTGACGTCACGACGAAATCCCCACTACGCGGGCCGCACCATACAGAGATTGGCGCGCTCTGGCGAGAGCCGGATGACCATGAAACATAAGCGAAATTTTTCCCTCAGCCCAATTTTCGCTCTTTTTCCAGCCGCTTCGCCCAGGCCTTGGCCTGCGACGCCACGTTCTTCGGCGCGGTGCCGCCGAAGCTGGTCCGGCTCTTCACCGACGATTCGACCGAGAGCGCGCCGAGCACATCCTTGGTGATCTTGGGCTCGATCGCCTGCATCTCCTTCAGCGGCAGCTCGTGCAGCGCCACGCCGCCCTCGGCGGCCTTCGCCACGATACGGCCGGTGACGTGGTGGGCGTCGCGGAACGGCATCTTCAGCGTCCGCACCAGCCAGTCGGCAAGGTCGGTCGCGGTGGCATAGCCGTCGCCCGCCGCCGCCTTCATCTTCGCTTCGTCGGGCACGAGATCGCGGACCATGCCGGTCATGGCGCGGATCGCGAGCGACAGGGCAGCAAAGCCCTCCATCGCACCCTGCTTGTCCTCCTGCATGTCCTTTTGATAGGCGAGCGGCAGGCCCTTCATCACGATCAGGAGGCCATTGAGCGCGCCGATGACGCGGCCGGTCTTGGCGCGCACGAGCTCGGCAGCATCCGGATTGCGCTTCTGCGGCATGATCGAGGATCCCGTGGTAAACTTGTCGCTGAGGCGGATGAGACCGACCAGCGGCGAGGTCCAGATCACGATCTCCTCGGCAAAGCGCGACATGTGCACGGCGCAGATCGAGGCCGCCGACAGCGTCTCCAGCACGAAGTCGCGATCGGAGACCGCATCGAGCGAGTTCGCCATCGGGCGGTCGAAACCGAGCGCCTTCGCGGTGGCGTGGCGGTCGATCGGGAACGAGGTGCCGGCGAGCGCGGCGGCGCCGAGCGGCGATTCATTGAGCCGCTTGCGGGCGTCCTGGAAACGGCCGCGGTCGCGCGCCGCCATCTCGACATAGGCGAGCAGATGATGGCCGAAGGTCACGGGCTGCGCGGTCTGCAGATGCGTGAAGCCGGGCATGACGGTCGCGGCATGTTCGAGCGCGCGATTGACGAGCGCGGCCTGGAACGCGGCGAGCGCGGCATCGGTCTCGTCGATGATGTCACGGACATAGAGACGGAAATCGGTCGCAACCTGGTCGTTGCGCGAGCGCGCGGTGTGCAGCCGGCCGGCGGCGGGGCCGATCAGCTCGGACAGGCGGCTCTCGACGTTCATATGGATATCTTCGAGCGCGCGCTTGAACGCGAAGCCGCCCTTGCCGATCTCTGACAAAATCGTGTCTAGACCCTTGCCGATATTTTTCGCATCAGAGCCCGTGATGATGCCCTGCGCGGCAAGCATCGCGGCGTGCGCCTTGGATGCGGCAATGTCCTGGGCGAAGAGGTGACGATCGACGTCGATGGAGACGTTGATCTCTTCCATGATCTCATCGGGACGCTCCGAGAACCGGCCGCCCCACATCTTGTTGCTCATGATCCCCTGCTCACGCCTTGCTTGCCGCTGCTGCCGCACGTTTGCTGGCCGGAGCCAGCCGTATTAAGAGGCCCCTGATAGCCATATCTGCGACCGGATGACAAACGATATGCTCGACAAGACGCCCTCCGCCACGCGCCGAATCCCCCTCGTCATCGCCACCGTGGCGATCGGAGGGCTGGCCGGCTTCGCCGCGCTGTACGGGCTGGGCCTGAACCGGGCGCCCTCAGGCGACCCGGCCTGTCGGGCCGCGGTGGCAACGGCGCAGAAAATCGCTCCCCTGGCCCATGGCGAACTGGCCGCCCTGACCATGGCGAGCGCGCCGCTAAAACTGCCCGACCTGGTCTTCGAGGACGCCGACGGCAAGCCGAAGAAGCTGTCCGATTTCCGCGGCAAGACGCTGCTGGTCAACCTCTGGGCCACCTGGTGCGTGCCCTGCCGCAAGGAAATGCCGGCGCTGGACGAGCTCCAGGGCAAGCTTTCGGGCCCGAATTTCGAGGTGGTGGCGATCAACATCGACACCCGCGACGCCGAGAAGCCCAAGACGTTCCTGAAAGAGGCCAATCTGACCCGGCTCGGCTATTTCAACGATCAGAAAGCCAAGGTTTTCCAGGATCTTAAAGCCATAGGTCGGGCTCTGGGCATGCCGACCTCGGTGCTGGTCGACCCGCAGGGCTGCGAGATCGCGACGATCGCGGGGCCGGCGGAATGGGCGAGCGAAGACGCGCTCAAGCTGATCCGGGCTGCGACCGGCAAGGCCGCCGCGTCGCTCTAGGCGGAGTGTCTTAAGCGGTGACGTTGAGGTTGCCGCCGACGCCGGCGCCGACATTGGCGAGCGAGGGCTGACCGGCGCCGAGCAGCGTCAGGACGGTGGACTTCTCCGCGTCCGCATTCTGCTTCATCAGCGTCGCCGTGATATTCGACTGCAGCGCGCCTTGCTGAGCGGCCAGCATGGTGCTGACCATCGCCATCATGTCCATTACGCAAACCCTCTTACCGGGCGCACCCTAGGGGCGAGCGGTTAACGCGACATGAATTGTCACGGTGCGGATGCACGGCCGGAGGGCGGCAGCGCCGTAGGGTGGGCAAAGCGGCTTGTCCGCCGTAGCTCGAAGAGCGAAGGCGGAAGCGTGCCCACCAATTTCCACCGGCGCTTTGCGCCTTTGCCCACCCTACGGAACCGGAAATTGGGTCAGCGCGTCGGAACCGGCTTGGCGCCGCGGTAGTCGTAGAAGCCGCGCTGGGTCTTGCGGCCGAGCCAGCCGGCCTCGACGTATTTCACCAGCAGCGGGCACGGGCGATATTTGGAGTCGGCGAGGCCCTCGTGCAGCACCTGCATGATCGACAGGCAGGTGTCGAGGCCGATGAAATCGGCGAGCTCGAGCGGGCCCATCGGATGATGCGCGCCAAGCTTCATCGCCGCGTCGATAGCCTCGACATTGCCGACGCCTTCATACAGCGTGTAGATCGCCTCGTTGATCATCGGCAGCAGGATGCGGTTGACGATGAAGGCCGGGAAATCCTCGGAGACCGCGACCTGCTTGCCGAGCTTGCCGACGAATTCCTTGGAGGCCTCGAAGGTCTGGTCGTCGGTGGCGATGCCGCGGATCAGCTCGACCAGCTCCATCAGCGGCACCGGATTCATGAAGTGAATGCCGATGAAGCGCTCGGGCCGGTCGGTGGCCGCGGCAAGCCGCGTGATCGAGATCGAGGAGGTATCGGAGGCGACGATCGCCTCCGGCTTCAGCACCGCGCAGAGTTCGTGGAAGATCTTGCGCTTGACCTCTTCCTTCTCGACCGCGGTCTCGATCACGAGGTCGCAATCGGCGAGGTCGTCGAGCTTCTCGGCGAGCTTGATGCGGGCCATCGCCTTGGTCTTGTCGTCCTCGCTGACGGCCTTCTTGGAGACCTGGCGCGCCAGATTGCCATTGATGGTGGCCATGCCCGACTTGAGCCGGTCGGCCGAGACGTCGTTGAGCACCACGTCGAAACCGGCCAGCGCCGCGACATGCGCGATGCCATTGCCCATCTGACCCGCGCCGATCACGCCGACCTTCTTGATCACTGCCGCCATAATGTCATCCACCGGAACGGCGCGCAGATCGCGCCTGCCTCATCCCCCGAGCCGGGAGGCCCGATTTAATCAGAACCTTGGCTCGAAACCTAGATTGGATCGCTTCCCCGGCGTGCCCCACGCCAAAGAAAACGCCTCGAAAAAGAAAAACCGGCCGGAGTGTACCACTCCGGCCGGTGTTTTTAGCGCGTTTTTACTTGCCGAGCTTGGCGAGCGCGTCGGTGAGCTCAGGAACCGCCTGGTAGAGGTCGGCGACCAGGCCGTAATCGGCGACCTGGAAGATCGGCGCGTCCTCGTCCTTGTTGATCGCGACGATCACCTTGGAGTCCTTCATGCCGGCCAGATGCTGGATCGCGCCGGAAATGCCCACCGCGACATAGAGCTCGGGGGCCACCACCTTGCCGGTCTGGCCGACCTGCCAGTCGTTCGGCGCATAGCCGGCATCCACCGCCGCGCGCGAGGCACCAACGCCGGCACCGAGCTTGTCGGCGAGCGGCTCGATGTACTTGGCGAAGTTCTCGCGGCTCTGCATGGCACGGCCACCGGAGACGATGATCTTGGCCGAGGTCAGCTCGGGGCGGTCGCTCTTGGCGACTTCCTCGCCGACGAAGGACGACAGGCCCGGATCTGCCACTGCGGCGACGTTCTCGACGGCGGCGCTGCCGCCTTCACCCGCCGCAGCAAAGGTCGAGGTGCGCACCGTGATGACCTTCTTCGCGTCCTTCGACTTCACCGTCTGGATGGCGTTGCCGGCATAGATCGGGCGCTCATAGGTGTCGGGGGCGACCACCTTGGTGATCTCGGAGACCTGCATGACGTCGAGCAGGGCCGCGACCCGCGGCATCACGTTCTTGAAGCGCGAGGTCGCGGGCGCGACGATCGCGTCATAGCCGGAAGCCAGCGAGACGATCAGCGCGGCCAGCGGCTCGGCGAGATCGTGGGCGTAAGTCTCGCCCTCGGCCAGCAGCACCTTCTTCACGCCGGCAAGCTTGGCGGCGGCATCCGCCGCAGCCTTGGCGTTCTGGCCGGCCACCAGCACGTCGACATCCGCGCCGAGCGCGGCAGCCGCGGTCAGGGCCTTGTTGGTCGCGTCCTTCAGCGACGCATTGTCGTGTTCGGCAATCAGAAGCGTCGTCATCAGAGCACCCCGGCTTCGTTCTTGAGTTTCGACACCAGCTCGGCGACGTCCTTGACCTTGACGCCCGCCTTGCGGCCCGCCGGCTCCGTCGTCTTGAGAACCTCGAGACGCGCGGCGACGTCGACGCCGTAATCGGCGACGGCCTTCTCCGCGATCGGCTTCTTCTTGGCCTTCATGATGTTGGGCAGCGAGGCGTAGCGCGGCTCGTTGAGACGGAGATCCGTGGTGACGATCGCCGGTCCCTTCAGCTTGACGGTCTGCAGACCGCCGTCGACTTCGCGGGTGACCTTGAAGTCAGAGCCTTCGACCTCGAGCTTCGAAGCAAACGTCGCCTGCGACCAGCCGAGCAGCGCGGCCAGCATCTGACCGGTCTGGTTGCTGTCGTCGTCGATCGCCTGCTTGCCGAGGATGATCAGGCCGGGCTGCTCTTCTTCCGCAACCTTCTTCAGGATCTTGGCGACCGCGAGCGGCTCGACGGTGCCCTCGACCTTCACCAGGATGCCGCGATCGGCGCCCATGGCGAGACCGGTGCGGATCGTCTCCGAGGCCTGCGCCGGTCCAATGGAAACCACGACGACCTCGGTGGCCTTGCCGCCTTCCTTCAGGCGCAACGCTTCCTCGACCGCGATTTCGTCGAACGGGTTCATCGACATCTTCACGTTGGCGAGTTCAACGCCCGATCCATCGCCCTTGACGCGGACCTTGACGTTGTAATCAACCACCCGCTTTACCGGCACCAAGACCTTCATCGATCCTCTTTCACTCAATTTGGGAGGGGGGTTATCAACTGGCGCGGAACCTAAAGGCCTGATCCGGCCCGGTCAACGCGCGACAGGGCCAAATTTTAGACCTTAGAAATATCGACCTCAATGGGTCAGCGATTCTGGCCCGGAACCCAGAGCACGTCGCCGGCGCCGTTGTGGTTGGCGGCACGGCTGGCGACGAACAGGAAGTCCGACAGGCGGTTCATATACTGGATGCCAGCAGCGCCCACGGGCTCGCCGGGACGGGCCGCCAGTTCCACCATCACGCGTTCCGCCCTGCGGCAAATCGTACGGGCAACGTGGAGGTAGGCGGCGGCCGGCGTGCCACCCGGCAGCACGAAGGAGGTGAGCGGCGCCAGCTTGTCGTTGAGCGCGTCGATGTCGCGCTCGAGCCGCTCGACCTGGCTTGCCACCACCCGCAGCCGCTCGGCCTTGCCTTCACGCTCGGGCACTGCGAGGTCTGCGCCGAGGTCGAACAGATCGTTCTGGATGCGGCCGAGCATCGCGTCGAACTCGGGCATGTCATGGGTGTGGAGCCTGACAACGCCGATCGCGGCATTGGTCTCGTCCACGGTGCCATAGGCTTCGATGCGCAGATCGTATTTCGGACGGCGTTCGCCAGTTCCGAGCGCTGTCGTGCCGTCGTCACCGGTCTTCGTATAGATGCGATTCAGTGTGACCATATTTATCGCCCCATAGCCCAGACCGCGAGCATGGCAATGACGATCGCCACGAACTGAAGCAGCACGCGCCAGCGCATCAGCTTCTGCGAGGTGTTGGGCGAGCCGCCGCGCATCATGTTGACGAGACCGAGCAGCAGCACCAACGCCACGGCGCCGGCTGCCACCGGCAGGATGAAAGTACTCAGGAGAGATGCCATCAGGGGTAGATAACACCGTGTGCGCTGGTCCGCCATGGCGTTCCCGATCTGGCTTTTAAGCCAATAATATCAGAAGCTAGCTGGATGAATTCCGATTTGCGCTCGTCGCCTGTCTTCTTCGCCTCTCCCCGCATGCGGGGAAAGACGAATCCGGAGTAAGCTGTGAAGGCCATCCGCTACATCTACGTCGTCGTGGAGGACGCCTTCTACACCTTCCTCGCCGATGACGGCTGGGCGATCGCAAGCCATATCGCTCTGTCGACCCTGATGGCGCTATTCCCGTTCCTGATCGTGCTGACCTCGCTCGCCGGCTTCTTCGGCTCCAAGGAACTTGCCGATCAGGCCGCAAGCCTGATGCTTCAGGTCTGGCCGAAGCAGGTCGCCGATTCGATCTCGGGGGAAGTCCACGACGTGCTGACCACGACCCGCACGGGCGTGCTGACGATCGGCGCAGCGCTGTCGGTGTATTTCGCCTCCAACGGCGTCGAGGCGCTCCGCGTCGCGCTGAACCGCGCCTATGCGGTGGTGGAGATGCGGCGCTGGTACTGGCTGCGCCTTGAATCGATCGGCTACACGCTGGTCGCGGCCTTCACCGCGCTTGCCATGGCGTTCCTGATCGTGCTCGGACCCCTCTTCATCGAGGCGGCGCGGCGCCATATCCCGCTGTTCGTCGAGTCCAACGAGAGCATCCTCACCTGGCTGCGCTACGGCATCACCGTGGGTGCGCTGGTGGTGGCGCTGATCATCCTGCATGCCTGGCTGCCGGCGGGACGGCGCACCTTCCTCCAGATCCTGCCCGGCATCGTCTTCACCATTGTGGCGTCGCTGATCTCGGGCATCGTGTTCGGCCAATATCTGGCGCGCTTCGCCAACAACTACGTGACGATGTATGCGGGGCTCGCCTCGGTGATCATCGCGCTGGTGTTCCTGTATTTCATCGCCGCGATCTTCGTCTACGGCGGCGAGCTCAACGCCGCGATCATCAAGTCGCGGCTTCCTCACGGCGTTTCGCTTCAAGCAGCGCAGTTGCTAAAGCGCGCGGAGACACAGGCTTGACCAGGAAGGCGTCGGCGCCGGCCTCGCGCGAGGCCGCCTCGTCCTCGCCGCGACCGGACACGCCGATGATGGGGATCTGAGCCAGCGGCGCCGGCATGGTCCGGATCCGCCTGATGGCCTCGACGCCGTCGATCCCGGGCAGCACCATATCCATCAGCACCGCATCGAACGCGCCCTGCGCGAGCCGGTTCACCGCGTCCTCCCCGCGCCCGATGAACTCGGCATGGTGGCCGAGCTCGGTCAGGATGGTGTTGAGCACGACGCGGCCGAACGGGTTGTCCTCGACGCTGAGCACGCGCAGCGCGGCCATCGCATCAGCCTCGGCTTCGCCCTTCGACTTGCCGGACTTGCGCGATTCCGTCGCGTCCAGCGACATGGTCAATGTGAAGGTGGCGCCGCCGCCGCGCCGCGGTGCGACCGTGATGTCGCCGCCCATCGCGCGCGCCAGTTGCTTGACCGAGGAAAGGCCCAAGCCGGCGCCGCCGAAGCGCGAGGCGATGGTGACATTGGCCTGGGTGAAGGGGCGGAACAGCCGCTTGATCTCGGCCATGGTCAGGCCGATGCCGCTGTCGGACACCGCGAAGGCGACGCCGACCTTGCCCTTCGCCTTGTCTCCGGCCTTGCCCTTGGCGAGACGCCAAGGCGTGACCGCGAGCGCGACACCGCCCTGCTCGGTGAACTTGACAGCATTGTCGATCAGGTTCTCGAGCGCGGCGCGCAGACGGACGGGATCGCCGACCACCAGCCCCGGCAGCTTCTCGGAGATATCGACCTGGGCCTGGAGGCCCTTGGCCGCGGCGCGTCCGGCGAGCGAATCGCCGGCGCTGCGGGCGAGCGCGCGCAGATCGAACAAATCCTGCCGCAAGGCACTTCCACCCTTGCCCGCCCCCTTGCCGGTCCTGGCGGCATCGACGAACAGGGTGGCAAGGCTCGCCAGATGCTCGGCACCGGCCTTGATGGTGTCGGCCCAGCGCCGCTCGCGCTCGCCCAGATCGGAGGTGGCGAGCAGGTCGCTGATCGCGAGAATACCGGTCAGGGGGGTACGGACCTCATGGGCGAACGCGGCGAGTGCGGCCTGGACCACGTCCGGCGCCACGGCCTTGGCGTGGCGCTTGCGCAACCGGCCGGTCGCCCCGGACCGCTTCCGAGGCGGTCGCCGGGACGTTCGCGTGGTGCGCGCTGAGCGCGTTTTCGCCGCCATGAATCCCTTCGAAGGGTCCCCTTCGATCCCCAGGCTCTCAAGCAAGCATCGCACGGCGGAACCCCTGGAGTCACGGCGGCGTTTTGCTAACCCCCAGAGAAACTTAACCTAATCCCACCAACCGGCGGATGCCGGCGGGCGTGGCGCCGTCAGCGCGCAGCTCGCGCAGGCCGGTCGAGCGGCCCGATTTCGACAACTTCCGGCCCGCCTCGTCCAGAATCAGGGCGTGGTGGCGGTAGGCGGGTTCCGGCAGATCGAGCAGGACCTGGAGCAGGCGGTGAACCGAGGTGGCGTGAAACAGGTCCAGCCCGCGCACGACCTCGCTGATGCCCTGAAGCGCGTCGTCGACGACGACGGACAGATGGTAGCTGGTCGGCGTCTCCTTGCGGGCCAGGATGACGTCGCCCCAGGCCTCCGGTCGCGTCGCGACGATGCCGCGCTCGCCATCGGGCCCCTCGCCAAGCTCGTTCCAGGTCAGACCGGCAACGCGTCGGCAGGCGGCCGCCATGTCGAGCCGGAGCGCGTAAGGCACGCCGGATGCAATGAGCCGGTCGCGCTCGCCGGCCGATAGCGATCTGGCGTCACCCGGATAAAGCGGTGCGCCATCGGGATCGCGCGGCCATGGCCCGGAGGCCTCGCGCGCGGCCACGAGCCTGGCGATCTCCGCGCGACTTTCGAACGCGGGATAGACGAGACCAAGCGCCGAGAGTCTTTCGAGCGCGGCGCGATAAACCGCGAGATGCTCCGACTGCCGCCGCACCGGCGTTTCGCAGGCGATGCCGAGCCAGGCGAGGTCGTCGTAGATCGCTGTCTCGAACTCCGGCCGGCAGCGCGTCGCGTCGATGTCCTCGATACGCAGCAACAGCCGCCCGCCGGTCTCACGCGCGCGGTCGAAATTGAGCAGCGCCGAATAGGCGTGGCCGAGATGCAAGAGGCCATTCGGGCTGGGGGCAAATCGGAAAACGGGTGGCATGAGTTCTCGGTGTATTCGTCATTGCCGGGCTTGACCCGGCAATCCATCTTCCAGGACTCTGTTACGATAGGAGATGAATGCGCGGGTCCCGCCTACGCCGAAGGCTTCGGCGGGCGTCTCGGTATTGGGCCGGCGTAGCCTTAGCAGAGACGGCAAGCCCGCGCATGACAAGTTGAGCCACCATGACCATCCACCTCGAAACCCAGTCCGACCTCGAAGAGGCCGTCCACGCGCTGATCAAGCGCGACCCGCGCCTCAAGCCCGTGCTCGAGATCGCCGGCATGCCCGCCTTGCGGCGGCGTGAGCCGGGTTTTACGGGGCTCGCCCACATCGTTTGCGGGCAGCAGCTCTCCACGGCGAGCGCCGCGGCGATCTGGGGACGGCTGTCCGCCGCCTTCGATCCGTTCGACCATGACGCGGTACGCCGCGCCCGTACCGACCGGCTGGGACGGCTCGGCCTCTCCGCGGCCAAGATCAAGACGCTGAAACATCTCGCGCGCGAGATCAGCGCGCAGCGGCTGAACCTCGACGTGCTCGCCGAGGAAGATGCCGAGGCCGCGCACCATACGCTGATCACGCTGCCCGGCATCGGTCCGTGGACGGCCGATGTCTATCTGCTGTTCTGCCTCGGACACGGCGATGCCTGGCCGGCCGGCGACATCGCCGTGCAGGAGGGGATCAAGGTTGGCCTGGGGCTCAAGGCGCGGCCGACGGAGAAGCAGATGGCGCCGCTCGCCGAACCCTGGCGTCCCCTACGCGGTGCGGCGGCGCATCTGTGGTGGAGCTATTATCGCGTGATCAAGAAGCGCGAAGGTGTCATCGGCAACCAGCCCTAGCCCCGCAGCCGTTCGCGATCGGCGCGGGCGCAATCGGCCACGAAGTCGACGACGGCGCGCACTGCGGACAACTCGACCAGATCGGGATGGGCGAGCAGCCAGAGATCGGCGACGCTGACGAGTTTTTGCGGCGCGACGCGCACCAGGTCCGGATAGCTCTCCGCGACGAAGCAGGACAGCGCGGAGATTCCGATTCCGGCACGCACCGCCGCCAGCATGTCGCCCTGCGACGAGCAGCGCATCACCATGGTGCCTTGCCGGGTGATCGCATCGCTCCAGCGGGCCAGCTGCGCGTTCGAGTCCTGATCGGCAAAACCGATGACGCTGTGCCCCTTCCATTCGCCGCTCCGCTCCGGCAAGGACCGGCCCGCGGCATAGTCGCGCGAGGCATAGAAGCCGGTGCCGAGGCGGCCCACCCTGCGACCGACCAGATTTTCCTCGCCGCTATCGACCGGTCGCAGCACGACGTCGGCCTCCCGCCGGCGCACGCTGGCCGGAAACGGATGGGTGATGATCTCGAGCCGAATGTGATCATGTGCGCTGAGAAAAGAGCGCAGCCGCGGCATCAGCCAGTGCGAGGCCAGCGTCGCGCCGATCGACAGCTTGACCGTGCCGCGCGCCTTGCGACCACCGGCACCAACGGCGGCCTCGGCCCGGAGCGCAGCGGCCGCCATCGCCTCGGCATGTTCGCGCAGCGTACGGCCGTCGGCGGTGAGCACAAAGCCATCGGCGGCCCGCGCCAGCAGCTTGGTGCCGAGCTGCGCCTCCAGCGCCGCGATCTTGCGGCTGACGGTCGGATGACTGGCATGCAGACGTTTTGCCGCAGCGGTGAAGCTGCCGGTGTCGGCGACCGCGACGAAGGTCTTGCAGAGATCCCAATCCACCGCCGGCTCCGTACAAATCTGAATATCCGCTTGTTCAATATTGAACGATCCGCTGCCCGCCGTCCAACCCTATAGTGGGATCAAAGCGCTGGGCGGCGGACACCCCGCCGGCGCGACAATCGACATGGAAGCGCTCACCCCCGGCCGGCAGGCCGTTGACGCGCGTCGTCAGGAGGATTGGATGGCACTGCCCGCTCTGCTCAAGAACAATCTGGAGCTGCCCGTCGTCGGCTCGCCGCTCTTCATCGTTTCCGGCCCGGAGCTGGTGATCGCCCAGTGCAAGGCCGGTGTCGTCGGCTCGTTTCCGGCGCTCAACGCCCGTCCGGTGGACAAGCTCGACGAGTGGCTGAGCCGCATCGGGGACGAGCTCGGCGAATACAAATCGCGCAATCCCGGCAAGAAGGTCGCGCCCTATGCGGTCAACCAGATCTGCCACGCCTCCAACGACCGGCTGATGAAGGACATGGAAACCTGTGTGAAGCACAGGGCGCCCATCATCATCACTTCGCTGCGACCGCCCGCCGAGATCGTCGAGGCCGCGCACTCCTATGGCGGGCTGGTGTTCCACGACGTCATCAACGTCAAGCATGCGCGCAAGGCGGCGGAGCAAGGCGTCGACGGACTGATCCTGGTGTGCGCCGGCGCCGGCGGCCATGCCGGCACGCTCTCGCCGTTCGCGCTGGTGCGCGAGGTCAAGCGATGGTTCGACGGCGCGATCCTGCTGTCGGGCGCAATCAGCGACGGTTTTGGCATCGCCTCCGCACTGACGCTGGGCGCCGACCTCGCCTATATGGGCACCCGCTTCATCGCGACGAAGGAAGCCAACGCCGACGAAGCCTACAAGTCCGCGCTGACGCGGCACGCCGCGCACGACATCGTCTACACCAACCTGTTCACCGGCGTGCACGGCAACTATCTCGGTCCCTCGATCGCCGCCGCGGGGCTCGATCCGGACAATCTCCCGGTTGCCGACAAGACGAAGATGAACTTCGGCTCCGGCGGCAACATGAAATCCAAGGCGTGGCGCGACATCTGGGGATCGGGCCAGGGCATCGGCCAGATCCTGGATGCGCCGCCGGTGGCCGAGCTGGTCGACCGGATGAAGGGCGAATTCGATCAGGCGCGTCACGACTTTATGATGCGCGCCAGTGCCTGACGGCTTGGTCCGACAAAAAAATTGGACTGACCAGACAAACGGGAGGACACCATGAAGCTGACAGCCGCGCTGACAGGCCTGTCGTTGCTGACGTTTGCCGCCGGCGGCGCCGGTGCGGACGAGATCCGGATCGGGCAGACCCTGCCCTATAGCGGCCCTGCCTCCGGCTTCGGGGCGATCGGACGGACGCAGGAGGCGTTCTTCGAGAAGGTCAACGCGGAAGGCGGCATCAACGGCCGCAAGGTCAAGTTCATCACGCTGGACGACGCCTACTCGCCGCCGAAGACGGTCGAGCAGACCCGCAAGCTGGTGGAGCAGGACGAGGTGCTGATGATGTTCGGCTCGCTCGGCACCGCCACCAACAGCGCCGTGCAGCGTTACCTCAACGCCAAGAAGGTGCCGCAGCTGTTCGTGCTCTCGGGCGCCACCAAATGGGCCGATCCGCAGAAGAATCCCTGGACGATGCCGGGCATGGCGGCCTACGAATCCGAGGGCGTCGTCTATGCCAAGTATATCCTGCAGTCCAAGCCCGACGCCAAGATCGCGATCCTGTCCCAGAACGACGATTTCGGCCGCGACTATGTCGCGGGCTTCAAGCGCGCACTCGGGCCCAAGGCCGCAAGCATGATCATCGCGGAGGCGAGCTACGAGACCAGCGCACCGACGATCAGCTCGCAGCTCTCGACGCTGAAGGCCTCAGGCGCCAACGTGCTGTTCGGCGTCGTGCTCGGCAAGTTCACCTCGCAGATGGTCAAGGGCGTAGCCGAGATCGGCTGGAAGCCGGAGATGTTCTTCGTTCCGACCTCGGCCTCCTCGATCTCGTTCCTGGAGCCGGCGGGCCTGGACAATGCGGTCGGACTGATCTCGTCGAGCAACCAGAAGGACACGATGGATCCGCAATGGGCCGACGATCCCGGCGTGAAGTCATATTTCGCGTTCATGAAGCAATACATGCCGACCGCGGATCTCTCGAACTCCAACTACGCCGCGGGCTATCATTATGCCACACTGCTGATGACGGTTCTGAGCGCCTGCAAGGACGATGTCAGCCGCGACAACATCTTGAAGCAGGCCGCGTCGCTGAAAGAGGTGAAGCTGCCGCTGCTGCTGCCCGGAATGAGCGTGTCGACCGGTCCGGACGACTATCTACCGTTCCAGCAGCTTCAGCTCCGCCGCTTCAACGGCAAGAGCTGGGTGCCGTTCGGCGACATTCTCGATGACCGGTAGAGGACGTCCCATGATCATCAGCGGCGAGCGCCGAATCGATTATCCAGACCTCCATGCGCGGATCAGACGGGCCGCAGGCGGGATCAGCACGCTCGGCGGGCGCGAGGGCGCGCCGGTCGCCATGATGCTGCGCAATGACTTCGCCCTGTTCGAAGTGGTCGCGGCTTCCGCCGCGCTCGGCCGACCGGTGGTGCCGATCAACTGGCACCTGAAGGCCGCCGAAGTCCGCTATATCCTGGCCGACAGCGGCGCCGACATCCTGATCTGCCACGCCGACCTGCTGCCGCAGATTCGCGACGGCCTGCCGGAGGGCCTGGCGCTGATGGTCGTGCCGACGCCGCCCGAGATCGCCGGCGCGTTCGACATCCCCGCCGCACTCACAAAGGTGCCAGACGGATTGACCGATTGGGACAAATGGCGGGACAGCCAGGCGGAGCTCACCCAGCCGCCACGCCGCGGCGCGCCGATGTTCTACACGTCGGGCACGACGGGCATGCCGAAGGGTGTGCGGCGCATGCCGATGCGCCCCGAGCAGGTCGCGGCATCCGAGCGCGTCGGGGCGATCGCCTATGGCGTCAAGCCGAACGAGGATCAGGTCGTGCTGGTGAACGGCCCGATGTACCATTCCGCTCCGCACTCCTACGGCATGCTGGCCTATCGCAGTGGCTGCACCATCGTGCTGGAGCCGCGCTTCGATCCCGAAGACCTGCTGCAACTGATCGAGCGCCATCGCGTCACGCACATGCACATGGTCCCGACGATGTTCGTGCGCCTGCTGCGGCTGCCCGACGAAATGAAGCGACGTTACGACTTGTCCTCGCTGCGCTTTGTCGTTCATGGCGCGGCGCCCTGCCCGCCCGACGTGAAGAAGGCGATGATCGATTGGTGGGGAGGCGTCATCAACGAATATTTCGGCTCGACCGAGACCGGGATTCCGGTGTGGCACTCCGCGGCGGAGGCGCTGAAGAAGCCCGGCACCGTCGGCCGCGCCATCGAGGGCGGCGTGGTCAAGATCTTCCGTGCCGACGGCAGCCCGTGCGACGTCAACGAACCCGGCGAGATCTACATGCGGCAGGCCTCGGTGCCGGATTTCGACTATCACGGCAAGGCCGAGGCGCGCGCCGAGGCCGGCCGCGACGGGCTCGTCAGTGTCGGCGACGTCGGCTATCTCGACGAGGACGGCTATCTGTTCCTGTGCGACCGCAAGCGCGACATGGTGATCTCCGGCGGCGTCAACATCTACCCCGCCGAGATCGAGAACGCGCTGATCGGAATGCCCGGCGTGCGCGATTGCGCCGTGTTCGGCATTCCCGACGCCGAATTTGGCGAGCGGCTCTGCGCCTATGTCGAGCCGGAGCCGGGCGCAGCACTCTCGTCCGCCGCGGTCCAGTCGTTCCTGCGCGAGCGGCTCGCCAATTTCAAGGTGCCGAAGGACGTCGAGTTCCGCGACGCACTGCCGCGCGAGGCGACGGGAAAGATCTTCAAGCGCAAGCTGCGGGAGCCCTATTGGGCGGGCCACGCGCGCGCCGGCGCGTAACGAACGGCTGCGAACGGCGTTTTAAACTATGTTGCTGTTGCAAAAGGATCATGGGTGAACGATGAAATGCCGGCACGGACAAAGCCGGGATCAAAGCCATGACATCGATCGACTTCGTCGTTGCGAAAAATGACCTCGACCAATGCAAGGTGGTTACGACCGAGCTTCCCGGCGCGGATGCGCTGCCGACTGACGCCCTGCTCCTGAAGGTCGACCGCTTCGCCTTCACCGCCAACAACATCACCTATGCGGTGATGGGCGATGAGTTGAAATACTGGCAGCTCTTTCCCGCGCCGAACGGTTTTGGCAACATTCCGGTATGGGGCTTTGGCGAGGTGATCGCCTCCAGGCATCCGAACGTCGCCGTGGGCGAGCGCCTGTTCGGCTATTTCCCGATGGCGACGCATCTCGTCATCGAGGCGGCCGACGTGAGCAAGCGCGGCCTTCGCGACGGTGCCGCGCACCGGCAGGGCGTGGCGCCGGTCTACAACGCCTATGCCCGCGTCAGCGGCGATCCCGCTTACGCCGGCCGGAAGGGCGATTACCAGGCGCTACTGCGGCCGCTGTTCATGCTGTCGTTCCTGGTCGACGACTTTCTGGCCGAGAACGACGACTTCGGCGCACGCACCGTGCTGCTCTCCAGCGCCTCGAGCAAGACCGCGTTCGGCCTCGCCCATCTGCTGCACACCCGCGGCCGCAAGGTGATCGGGCTGACGTCCGCCGGCAATGTCGACTTTGTCTCGTCGCTCGGCTGCTATGACGAGGTTGTCACCTACGACCGCATTGCGTCGCTGCCATCGGATGCGCCGGTCGCCTTCGTCGATATGGCCGGCAACAGCGCGCTGCGCGCCGGATTGCATCAGCACTTCGACGACCGGATGAAATGCTCCGTACGCGTCGGATTGACGCATCGCGCCACCGAGCCCGACGAAGGCGCGCTGCCCGGTGCAAAGCCGCGCTGGTTCTTCGCGCCCGACCAGATCCGCAAGCGCGCCAAGGAATGGGGCCCGGGCGGCATCGAGCAGCGCTTTGGCGCGGCATGGTCCGGTTTTGCGCCGCTGCTGGAGAGAAGCCTGATCGTGGTCGAGAGCCGCGGCCCCGACGCGGTGCGCCAGGTGTTTCTCGACACGCTGAAAGGGCGTATTCCGCCGGAGCAGGGCCACATGCTCTCTCTGCTCGGGTAAACCGCTTTCGAGGCCCGTCGAACCGGTATAGCGTCAACCTCAGAGGAAACGCCGCGAAGACGGCCACGAGGTCGCGCATGCTGGACAAGACGAAGGATATTTCCGTCTCGGCGCAAGCCTGGCTCGATGAGTTCGAGCGCACGCTCGGCAAGCCTGATCCGGCCGCACTCGACCATCTCTTCCTCGCCGACAGTTTTTGGCGCGATGTGCTGGCGTTGAGCTGGAACCTGCAAACGATCGCTGGCCACGACCGGATTGCCCAAGCGCTGAGGGCGCTCGCGCCACCGGCGGCGCCGGCGAGCTTCACGATCGCGCCCAACCGCGCGGCGCCGCGCTGGGTCACGCGCGCCGGCACCAGCAATATCGAGGTCATCTTCAATTTCGAGACCGTGATCGGTCGCGGCACCGGCATCGTCCGGCTCGTGCCCGATACCGGCGATGGCGACCGGCTGAAGGCGTGGACGCTGCTCACCGCGCTCGATGAGCTCAAAGGCTTCGAGGAGCAACTCGGCACGTCGCGGCCGCGAGGGCAGGCCTATTCACGCGATTTCCGCGGGCCGAACTGGCTCGACTTGCGCAACGCAGCGCGTGACTACGCCGATCGCGATCCTGCCGTGCTGGTGGTCGGCGGCGGCCAGGCCGGCCTTGCGATTGCAGCACGGCTGAAGCAATTGAAGATCGACACCCTGATCGTCGATCGCGAGACGCGGATCGGCGACAATTGGCGCAAGCGCTATCACGCGCTGACCCTGCATAACCAGGTGCAGGTCAATCATTTGCCCTACATGCCGTTCCCGCCAAACTGGCCGACCTACATCCCGAAGGACAAGCTCGCCAACTGGTTCGAAGCCTATGTCGACGCGATGGAGCTGGATTTCTGGACAGGCACCGAGTTCGAGGGCGGCGCCTACGACGACGCGAAGGGCTGCTGGACCGTCACGCTGCGGCGCGCCGACGGCAGCAAGCGCACCATGCAGCCGCGCCATGTCGTGATGGCGACCGGCGTCAGCGGCATCGCCAACGTGCCTGATATTCCGACCCTCAGCAATTTCAAAGGCACGCAGCTGCATTCGAGCCGCTACGAGGACGGCGAGAACTGGACCGGCAAGCGCGCCATCGTGATCGGCACCGGCAACAGCGGCCACGACATCGCGCAGGATCTCTGCTCGAGCGGCGCCGAGGTGACACTGGTGCAGCGCTCGCCGACGCTGGTCACCAATATCGAGCCGTCGGCCCAGCTCGCCTATGCGACCTACAACGAAGGCACCCTCGAGGACAACGACCTGATCGCGACCTCGATGCCGACGCCGCTCGCGAAGAAAACCCATGTGATGCTGACCGAGCAGTCGAAGGAGCTCGACAAGGAGCTGCTCGACGGCCTGCGCAAAGTCGGATTCAAGCTCGACTTCGGCGAGGCCGGCACCGGCTGGCAGTTCAAATACCTCACTCGCGGCGGTGGCTATTATTTTAACGTCGGCTGCTCCAACCTGATCGTCGAGGGAGCGATCGGGCTCAGGCAGTTTGCAGACATCGAGAGCTTCACGACCGAAGGCGCTCGGATGAAGGACGGTTCGATGATCGCGGCCGACCTCATCGTGCTCTCCACCGGCTACAAGCCGCAGGAATATCTGGTGCGAAAACTGTTCGGCGACGGCGTCGCCGACCGCGTCGGACCGGTCTGGGGCTTTGGCGACGGGTTCGAACTGCGCAACATGTATGCGCGCACCGGGCAGCCCGGCCTCTGGTTCATCGCCGGCAGCCTCGCGCAGTGCCGGATCAACTCGAAATATCTCGCGCTCCAGATCAAGGCGATCGAGGAAGGGATTTTGGGGGGGACGTGACTACGATCGTCATTCCGGGGCGCGCGTAGCGCGAACCCGGAATCCATCCATCCACACGATCTGCCGCACAATGGATTCCGGGCTCACGCTACGCGTGCCCCGGAATGACAAGAGGAGAGACCACACATGCCTGCCATTCTCGGCACCGGCGAGCACCGCTATCGCGTCGTCGACAATTTTGCAAAGCTGCCCGACGGCTGGACGCTGACCGACGTCGCCTCGGTCGCCGTCGACAGCAAGGACCGCGTCTACGTCTTCAACCGCGGGGCCCATCCGATGGTGGTGCTGGATCGTGAGGGCAATTTCCTCCGGAGCTGGGGTGAAGGCCTGTTCTCGCGCGCGCACGGCCTGCACATCGATGCCGACGACAATCTCTACTGCACCGATGACGGCGACCACACCGTGCGCAAATGCACCACCGACGGCAAGGTGCTGCTGACGATCGGCATCCCCGAGAAGCCGTCGCCGTTCATGAGCGGCGAGCCCTTCCATCGCTGCACCCACACCGCGCTGTCCCCGAAGGGCGAGATCTACGTCTCCGACGGCTATGGCAATGCGCGCGTGCACAAGTTCACGCCGGACGGCAAGCTCCTCAAGAGCTGGGGCGAGCCCGGCACCGACCCCGGCCAGTTCAACATCGTGCACAACATCGCCACCGATGCAGACGGCTGGGTCTATGTCGCCGACCGCGAGAACCACCGGGTGCAGGTGTTCAATGGCGAGGGCAAGTACGAGACGCAGTGGAACAATCTGCATCGCCCCTGCGCGCTATGCTGCTGCGGTGGAGCCAAGAGCCCGACCTTCGTGATCGGCGAGCTCGGACCCGGCCTCGACATCAACCGCAACGTGCCCAATCTCGGCCCGCGGCTGTCGATCGTGGACGCCAAGGGCAACCGCATCGCGCGGCTCGGCGGCGAGAACGGGCCAGGCGTTGCCAGCGGGAAGTTCTTGGCACCGCACGGCCTCGCGCTGGACTCCAGGGGCGACATCTATGTCGGCGAAGTCGGCGTCACCAACTGGAAGGCCAGCTTCGGAGACCAGGAGATGCCGGCCGTGGTGCGCGCGACGCGGTGCTTGCAGAAGCTGGAGCGGGTGCGGGAATAGCTGGGCGGGCGAAGCCGCGATGCGCCGTCGGGTCGACCCTGCCTCCCCCGGGGCGTCGTCCTCGCCCCCAAATCACGGCGGTTTTGAGCGCTTTGCCACCCCGCCGCCGCATTGCTTGCATCTGAATAAGTCGCTCAACGGGCTTCACAATCCCGTCACGCTGCATGTAGTATGTCAGTACATGCTGCTTCGCAGCGTATATTGGAGGCCGGGAGCGTTACTTGAACGCACATGTCTCGCA
Organism: Bradyrhizobium japonicum USDA 6; assembly: GCF_000284375.1. Taxonomy (NCBI): domain Bacteria; kingdom Pseudomonadati; phylum Pseudomonadota; class Alphaproteobacteria; order Hyphomicrobiales; family Nitrobacteraceae; genus Bradyrhizobium; species Bradyrhizobium japonicum. The sequence goes on along the minus strand of NC_017249.1, from coordinate 1,534,378 downwards.
AGGCAGTTGGCCGGTGTTGGTGCTGAATGCGGACTTCCGGCCGCTGAGTTACTACCCGCTGTCTCTCTGGTCGTGGCAGGACGCGATCAAGGCGGTGTTCCTCGACCGCGTCAACATCGTCGCGCATTACGATCAGGCGGTTCACAGTCCCACGCTGCAAATGCAGCTGCCGAGCGTCGTCTCGCTCAAATCCTTCGTCAAGCCGACCACGCATCCCGCGTTCACCCGGTTCAACGTCTTCCTGCGCGACCGTTTCAATTGCCAGTATTGCGGCTCGCCGGAAGACCTCACCTTCGATCACATCATTCCGCGCAGCAAAGGCGGCCAGACCACCTGGGAGAACGTGGTCGCGGCGTGCTCGCCCTGTAATCTGCGCAAGGGCAATCTGACGCCGGCGCAGGCAAAGATGTTTCCGCGCCAGAGCGCGTTCGCACCGACCGTGCACCAGCTCCACCGCAACGGCCGCCTGTTCCCGCCGAACTATCTGCACGACAGCTGGCTGGACTATCTCTACTGGGATACGGAGCTGGATCCGTAGCATCCGGTCCAGCGTCCATATGCATCGGACGAAAGCCAGAGGAACGCTTTCGCGGGACTAGATCTCAGACCGCCCGGGAACCATGAACGATGTCAGGTGCCGCAGCTTGTCGGCCGTCTCCCGCGGTACGCCGAGATTGCTGGCCAGGACATCTCCGGGGTTCGATGCCAACCACGCGCTGATGTCGTTCGACTGATAATGCCCGTTGTTGAAGCCAATAAGGACGCGCAGCACGCCATTGCCCGTATTGCGAATGTAATGCCCGGCGCCCATCGGGGCGTAGCCGACATCACCCGCACTAAACTGATCGGTGACGACCTGCCCTTCGGCCAGAAACACGGCCATCTCGGCCTGCCCCTCGATGTAGTACTGCCATTCATCGGCGTTCGGATGCCAATGCAGCTCGCGCATCGCACCCGGCTCGATCTCCAGCACCGATCCTGCCATTGTTTTGGAGATCGGGAATTCCTTGACCGAGGCGATAAATTGGATGCCTCCGTTGGCCACACGACGCGGCTGTTGCGCAAGCAGCGGATAGCGGTGCGCGCTGACGAGTTCGGGGTAGTTCCGCGAACCGGCGTCCGGTGAGCGATCGTTCGGCACGGGACCCTTCGCGAAATAGGCCTCGCCTTTGGGCAGCTTTGCCAGGGTCTGCGCGTCGATCCCGAGGTTCTGCTCGACGACTGCAGCCGGTGTATGCGAGAGCCAATCCGTGATGCTGAAGGTGTGATCCTCGGAAAAATCCCCGTTGTCGAAAATCAGGATGAAGTGACATTCGCCAGGCCCCAGGCCTTGAATCGAATGACCCCAGCCGCGCGGGAAATACCAGATGTCGCCGGGGCCGAACGAGTCCGTCTCGGTGGCTCCGTCAGGATTGAGCAACGTCGTGCGACAACGGCCGGATACGACATATCCCCACTCGGCGGCGTTGGCGTGCCAATGCAACTCGCGCATCGAGCCGGAATCGAGGCGCATGGACACGCCGGCGATGCCGACGCTTGCCGGAAATTCATGCACCGAAGCGCCGCGCGTCGTGCCGCCGTCGCCAAGCCGGGGCTTTTGCTTTTCAAGCTCGTAGCGAAAGGACAGCCCTGTCGTCTGCTTCATCATGATCTCCTGCTTCCATCGTGGTAGATGCCCATTTGGCCTCTTGCCACGGCGCAGGTCTTTTCGATTTGCATCGATATTGTCGCATTCACATTCTTCCAGTGCCGGTTCGGGCCGGCTTCGGCAGTTCCGGCTATCCAATCGCTCGGAGAAATGCCCTCCTTGTTCGCCATGTTGACGATGGCATCCGCCTCACACACCGATCGCGTTGCGGATCACCACATCCCGATAGAACGCCGCGCTCAGCTTCGGTACCCTCGCCTGCGTCTCGAAATCGACCCGGTAGAGGCCGAAGCGCTTGCCGTAGCCAAAAATCCACTCGAAATTGTCCATCAGGCTCCACAGGAAATAGCCGCGAATCGGCACGCCCTCGGCGATCGCACGCTGCATCTGGGTCAGGTAATTGCGCAGGAACATGATGCGGTCGAGATCGTAGACCTGGCCGTCGGCGGAAATCTTGTCCTCGGACGAGGTGCCGTTCTCGCTGATGTAGATGGTCTCGATGTTCCAGATTTTTGCGGCGAGACGCGGGACCCAGTAGATCACCTCGGGGCCGACCCGCAGCCATTCCGAGTTCATGTGCGGGAACGAGGCTGGGAACGGCAGCACGCGGAAGCCCGACGCGCGATCGGAGGCCGTGACGTAGTATTGCGGCGCGTAGATGTTGAGCCCGACGAAATCGTTCGGCGTGCCGATGATCTTCAACTCCTCAGGGGTGAATTTCGGCGCATCCGCCCCGGCATAGGCGAGGAAGCCGTCGGTGTACTTGCCCTCCAGCACCACGCCAAGAAACCCGGCGTTGAGCTCGCGCGTCGCGATCTCGGCGGCGCGGATATTTTCAGGCGTTGCGAGCGCGGGCACGCAGGCTGCGATATTCTCGGCCGCACCGACGCGGGTGCCGGCGCGGCCCGACGCGCGGATCGCCTGCACAGCAAGCCCATGCGCCAGCGCGACGTGATGGCGCGCCTGGTTGAGCTGCGCGGCCGGCAGCTTGAGGCCGGGCGCGTCGATGCCCCAGCCATAGCCGAAATTCACGAAGCGCCCGACCTCGTTCACGGTGAAGATGGTCTTGACCCGATCGGTCAGGCGCGCGGCGACATAGGCGGCGTAATCTGCAAAGGCCTTCGAGGTGTCGCTCGACTGCCAGCCGCCGACGCGATCCTGGAGCGCCTGCGGCAGGTCCCAGTGATAGAGCGTCGCACAGGGCTCGATGCCGCTCGCGAGCAGCTCGTCGACGAGCCGGTCGTAGAAATCGAGCCCCTTCGGATTGGGCTGGCCCGATCCATCCGGAAACACCCGCGGCCACGCAATCGAGAAGCGGTAGGCTTTGACACCGAGCGCCCTGATCAACGCGACGTCGTCCTTGTAGCGGTGATAATGCTCATTGGCGCGGTCGCCGGTCGAGCCGTCCTCGATCTTGCCGGGCGTGTGGCTGAAAATGTCCCAGATCGACTTGCCGCGGCCATCCTCGTCGACGGCGCCCTCGATCTGGTAGGACGAGGTCGCCGTGCCCCACAAAAAGTCCTTGGGAAAGGGCGCGTGCGCGTGGCGGTCGGGCGTCTCATTATCTGCAGCCCAGCTATCTGCAGCCTTGGCACCCGCCGCAGCGCCAAGCGCGGCGAGCCCCGCGAGCTTCGCAAGATCGCGCCGCGAGACATCAGCTGACATCGCTATCTCCGAGCCTGCTCCATGTCGATCTGATAGGCGGAAATCCGGTCGATCTCGAATGCGACGGTGGGCGGCGATTGCGCATCGACCGGACCGACGCCGAGAAAGAATTTCGATCCGATCGCGAGATTGACGATCATGTACATGGGATCGTCGAAGCCGATCGGCACCTTGATGTCGGAGACCGGCTTGCGGTCGATGAAATAGACCAGGCGATCCTCCTCCCACAGCACACCGTAATTATGGAACGTGCTCGAAGCATCGCCGACCGCATAGTCGAAGCCGCAGGACTGGATCTTCTGGGTCGACGGAATCCGCCAATGCGTCGTCATCACGAGATCGCCGGGCCGCTCGCCGCGGCCTTCCAGCACGTCGACCTCCGGCGGCCAGCCGCCGTCGTCCGCCAGCATCCAGAACGCCGGCCACACCGCATGGCCGACCGGCACCTTGGCGCGGATTTCGAAATAGCCGTGCTTCTGCGCGAACGTGCCCTGCGTGGTCAGGATTCCCGAGATGTACTCGTTGTTGAACAGAACGGACTTCAGTTCCGGCGGCGTGCGGCTGGCGACGATCGAGAGCACGCCGTCCTTCACCTTGAACGGATCTAGCCCAAGCGGCGTCCCCGCACGCCCCGAATAGCGCGGATCGACGTAGATCTGCTGCTCGCCATTGGCGCTGGTCTTGCGCTTGAAGTCGGAGCCGTCACCGCCCCAATAGCGCGCTTCCGGCCAGGCCGCACCGCCGGCGTAATGCGGCACCCAGCGACCTGTCGCAAGCGGATGCTCGTCAAAGTCATCGTTGAAGGTCCGGCGCAGCGGCAGGAACGCGAGCAAGGCGGGATTGGCCGTCTCAAGCTTGCGGCACTCGATCATGGAAGGATCGGTGCTCACTTGCAGCGCCATCGTGCAGGGCGCAGCATCGAGATCGTCCTGCGCGACGCCCGGCGCGGGCACGGCAGACAGGCCGATCGCAACCAGAACGCCCTTCGTCCAACTGTCGATCATCGCCGCACATCGAACTTGGCAGAAAACTTGGCAGGATATGCGCAGGTTAGCTCGCCTGTCTTCGAGCGGGCAAGCACGGCCATCTGTGCGGGCGGGCGATTTCGAAAAGGTCATTTCGACATCGCATTCAGGTCGGCCGGAAATCGCGTCACCCCGGCGCAAGATCGGCGGTTAGCCAGGCCCAGTTCCGCGCGCCCCAGCGCCGCCAGAGAGGCGCCGGCGGCCAAATCCTTCCGCATTCGTTACAGTCCCTTAAGCCTCCGATGGCAGTTTGGCCGGGATCCGCGGCCCTGCCCGTCCAGCCGCCGATCCATCAGGTCCAAGGTCGTCGCTCATGTTTGCCGAGACGCTGGAAGCGGTTCAGTCCTCGCCATCGAAGCGGACCACCTATGTTCGCTTTGTGCTGGCGGCGCTGGCGTCGATCGCCGTCTTCAAGGCCTTCTGGTTCGCACGCTTCGGCGGCTGGACGGATCGCGAGCTCGCCGATTTCGATGCCTTCCACATCGTCGCGCAGCACGTCTGGCGCGGCGATCTCGACCAGGTCTATCATTTCGACGCCCTGCTGAAGATGCAGATGGAGGCCGCCGGCGGCGCCACCGGCTTCATGCCCTGGACCTATCCGCCGCAATACGACCTCCTGCTCGCGCCGTTCGCATTCCTGCCGATCGGCGTCGGCTATCTCCTGTTCACCGCCGCGACGCTTGCACTTTATCTCGTGACGCTCCGGGCGATCGCCGGCCGGAATTTCGCGCAGGTGCTGGTGATCCTGTTTCCGGCGATGGCGATCACCATCGGCTGCGGGCAGAACGGCTTTCTGACGGGGGCGCTGATCGGGCTGGTCTGCCTCAACGTGGAGCGGCGGCAGCTGTTGGCGGGCCTCGCGCTCGGCGCCATGGTGATCAAGCCGCACCTGGCGATTGCCGCCGGGGTCTATCTGCTGGTGACGCGGCGCTGGATTGCGCTCGGAACGGCCGCGGCCGTCGTACTGGCAAGCTCGCTGCTCTGCACGCTCCTCTTCGGGGGGCAGATCTGGTTCGCGTGGCTCGGAGCGATCAGGGAATCGGCGGGCTATCTCGAGCAGGGCTTCTACCCGCTCTTCCGCATGATCTCGACCTATGCTGCGCTGTACAAAGCCGGCCTTCCCGCAAGCGCGGCCTTCTGGGGACAGACGGCCGTTGCCGGGCTGGCCTTGTTCACCGTCCTTCTCGGTGCGGCGCGGGGCGCTTCACCGGCCTTCACGCTCGGTGCCGCCGTGATGGTATCCGTGATGATCAGCCCCTATGCCTATGATTACGATCTGCCGATGGTCGGGATCGGTCTGGCCCTGATGCTGCCCGATCTCACCAGGATGGCGAGCCCGCGCGAGCGGGGCATCATATACGGGCTGATCCTGTTCGCCGGAGCCTATGGGCTGCTGCAGTCGGGGCGGCTCGCGGTGCAATTCGGGCAGAAGGCCGATCCCGACCAACATTTCGCGCCCGCCCTGGGCGGCTTCGCCCTGATGGCGCTCCTGATCCTGCTGCTGCGGCTGCTATGGCGCGGGACGCAGCCGGCGCCCATCCTATCGCAGGCCGCGGAATAACGCCTCTAGGCCCGCTGCAATGCCAGCGTCACGCCGCCGAGCGTGAGCGCCATCGCCGCCCATTCGCGCAGGCCCAGCGGCTCGCCCAGGATGATCGCGGCGGAGACGACGCCGATCACGGGGACGATCAGCATGCCGGTCGAGGCCGAGGTCGGCGGCAGGCGGCGCAACGTCTCGAACCAGGTGACGTAGCAGACGCCCATCGGCACCAGCGTCATATAGACGAAGCAGCCGAGACCCAGCGGGGTGATCGCGGTGATATCGGGTTGCTCGAACAGGATGCCGAGGATCAGCATCGTGGCGCAGCCGAGCCCAACCTGCCAGGCGACGACCACCAGCGGCGGCATCGGCAGCGCCTTGCGGTTGAGCACATTGCCGAACGCGAACAGGATGGCGCAGAGCAGCGCGAGCGCGATGCCGAGCAGCTTGTCGGCGCCGAACGCAAAGCCGTGGCCGCCGAGGAGCAGCCCGACGCCGGCGACACCGAGGACGAGACCCAAAATATCCCGCATGGTCGGCCGCGTACCCAGCACAGGCCAGGCGAACAGCATGGCCCAGATCGGCATCGTATAGGCGAGCAGAGCCCCCTCGCTCACGGTCACATATTTCATCGCGACCGTGCCGAGCCCCATCCAGGCAAGGACGTTGGTGAGGGTCGCAAACAACAGCCGCGGAATCGCCTCGCGCGGAACGGCGAAGGATTCCTTCCGGCCCAGTGCGAGCGCGCCGAGAATGAGCGAGGCGCAGACGCCGGCCAGCCCGCGCGCGAACAGCGGCGGCCATTGCTGGAGCAGCAGCTTCATCAATGGCCAGTTCAGCGCCCAGCCGAACGCGGTCACACCGAGGCAGAGAAAGCCGATCGTTCTGTCGCGCCGCGCCGAATCCATGGACAGCGCTTAGCAGGCGGGTGCGACGCACTCCACCTCGGCTGGCGCATGCGGGCCATGGCGGACGATGGAACCCGGAACGCCGGTACCCGTTCAAATGGGAGCGGGTGGCGGTGGTGCCGCAACGCAAACGAGGGAGACGTACCATGCCCACAGCCGAGACGGATCACGTCTACAAGATCCTGGAGCTGGTCGGATCATCCGAAACCTCCATCGAGGATGCGATCAAGAACGCGATCAGCCGCGCCGCCAAGACCGTTCGCGAAATGAAATGGTTCGAGGTGGTGCAGACACGCGGTCACATCGAGAATGGCGCCGTCCGCCACTACCAGGTGACGCTGCGCGTCGGCTTCACGCTGGTCGACTGACGCGGCAGACGCGCGCGAAGCCGTCATGCCGCGGCGACGTAGTTAACATCCGGCGATGAGAGTCGATCAAAATATCGGCGACCTCATCCGGCGGATTACGGACGCGCAAAATCATCGCGGAAGTTGCAACAGGCCGTTAAGGCCAAAGTGAGAGGTTTGCTCCGATTTGGAGCAAGCCCGTTGGTCTCGAACCGCGAACTCGGCAAGACGCGCCTTCCGCTCTGGGCGGGCGGATTCGTCGTGCTGATCTGCTTGGCGATCCTCGGCTTGAGCGTCTGGCGCGAATGGGAAACGCACAACTCCGACCTCCGGAACGCCGAGATCGACGTCGCCAACCTCGCGCATTCCCTGGTCCAGCACGCGGACGACACGTTCGAGCTTGCCGATACGATCCTGGTCGGGCTGGTCCATCGGCTCGAACTCGACGGGACCGGCCCGGACACGATCGCGAAGCTCCAGACTTACCTGCCGACCCGCAAATCATCAGACCGCATCCGCGGTATCTTCGTCTATGACGAGACCGGCCGATGGCTTGCCACGACCGAGCATGTCGACTTCTCCAAGCTCAACAACAGCGATCGCGAATATTTCCGGCAGCACCGTGATTCCCCGGCGAAGGACACGCTGATCGGCCGGCCCATCAAGAGCCGCGCCGGCGGCCAGTGGATCATCACCGCGTCACGCCGGATCAACCATCCCGACGGCAGCTTTGCCGGCGTCGCGCTGCTCACGATCGACGTCGCCTATTTCGCGAAATTCTACGAGCGCTTCGACGTCGGGTCGAACGGCTCGGCATCGCTGCTCAACGACGCCGGTATCATGCTGGCGCGCAGCCACGACGAGACCAGCGCCTTCATCGGGCGCGACCTCTCCAATACGCCTCTGTTCAGGGAATGGAAAAGTCGCCCAGCGGCGGCGATCTACTATTTCAAGTCGCCGCTCGATGGGGTGCAGCGGCTGAGCTACTACCAGCGCAGCAGCCGCTATCCGCTGATGGTGCTGACGAGCAAGTCACAGGACGACGTGCTGGCGCCCTGGCGACGCGCGGCAGCCGTACGCACGGCCTTTGTGCTCGGCCTCGTCGTGCTGATCGCGGTGATCGGCTTCTACCTGGTCCGCCAGCTCTGGCAGCGGCAGCGAATGGCGCAGGCCCTGGTCGCGAATGAAGCCCATTTCCGCCTGCTCGCGGAGCAATCCAGCGATATGGTATCCCGGATTGGTCTGGACAACCGACTGCTCTACGTCTCTCCCTCGTGCGTGCGCATCATCGGTTGGTCTCCCGAGGAACTGCTCGGTACGTCGGCGGTGGCCGGTATCCACGCGGACGACATGGAGCGGGTCGAGCAGGCCATCGCATCGCTGAAGAACGACGAGGCCGAGGAAGCGCGGTTCGTCTATCGCCAGCGCCATCGCGACAAGGGCGATATCTGGGCCGAGGCGGCCTTGCACGTGACCCGAGCCTCCGACAGCGGCGAGGTCGACGGTGTCGTCGCGGTCGTGCGCGACATGACCGAGCAGAAGGACTTGCAGGACAAACTCGCATCGCTCGCGACCACCGATGGCCTGACCGGGCTTGCCAACCGCCGCGCGTTCGACGAGCGCCTCGCTGAGGAATGGGCGCGCGCCCGGCGCGACGGCACGCAGATCTCGCTCCTGTTGATCGACGTCGATCACTTCAAGAAATTCAACGATCATTACGGACATCAGGCGGGTGACGGCTGCCTCCGCGCGCTCGGCCGGATCCTGTCCGCTCAGGCCAAACGCCCGGCGGACCTCGCTGCGCGCTACGGCGGCGAGGAATTCGCCGTATTGTTGCCGAACACCGGCCCGGATGGCTGCGCCGAAGTCGGCGAAGAGATTCGCGAGGCATTGCACGACCTCGCGATGCTGCATACACAAAATCCGCCCTCCCGCCTGGTTACGGCAAGCATCGGCGCTGCGACAAGCCTTCCATCTCAGACCGCGCTGGACTGCAACACGCTGGTCGCCGGCGCCGACCGCGCGCTCTACGCCGCCAAGGACAGCGGCCGTGACCGCACGGTTATGTCGGGACAGGTCGTGCCCTGGCCCGCGAAGAGCGCGTGACGAAGCCTGCCAGGCGTAGCGAACGCTGCCCTTTCCCGCGTAGCTGGCAAGCGCGGCTAGCGCGGTGTGCACATCCGGCACATCGGCGCGCGCCAAATCCTGCCGGCGGCCTTGCCCACCATCGCTTGCGCACTGATTTCTGAATGGCTACATGCGGAACTGATGTTGGGGGGCCGCCGGACTTCGACGATCGGGTCCATGCGGTACGGCCTCATCGTGGGGCAATGCAGACGAGACGGCCGTGAACGAGACCATGCTGGCGGACATCCCGGGGCGCGGGGTGGACGCGCTGAAACAGTTGCGCGCCATGACGGCCGACATCTGCGATGTCGTTCCGCTCACCGCGGAGGACGACTTCCATGTCACCACCGTGACGATGATGACCCGCAATGCGTTGCTGGTCGATACCCGCGCGACCGATCAGGAATACGACCGGACGCCTGCGCACGTCGCCCGCGGTGCGATGGATCACTTTCAGATCACCCTGTGTGTCGAGGGCGAGATGCGATTCAGCTCGGGCCGGCGCGAGGTGACGATGGGGCCCGGCGCCATCTGCCTGATCGACATGGCGCAGCCGAACCGGACCGTGCTGCGCGGCGGCGGCAGTCGTACCCGCCTGATGGCGATCATCCTGCAACGCGCCATGCTGGCGCCACGGCTTGCTCATCCGGATTCGGCGACGGCTACCTTGCTGCCGTCAAACCATCCTCATACGCGCCTGCTTGCCAGCCATTACGCGGCGCTTACGCTGCCACCCGAGCCCGAGGCGGGCAGCGCAGAGGCCACGATCGAAGCGATCGCCGACATCGTTGCCGCGGCCGCCGGCGGGACCGCCGACATTGCGGCCGGAGTCGAACGCGCCGAGCGGCATCTTTATCTTGCGATGATCAAGCGCCGCATCGCGGACAATCTCGAGACCGACGCGCTCACCGCAGACGAGTTGTGCCGCCACTTCCAGATCTCGCGCGCGACCCTCTATCGGCTGTTCGAGGCGGATGGCGGGCTCTCGCACTATGTGAGGGAGCAGCGCCTCAATCTCGCTTTCCGCCAGCTGATATCGCCGTCCGCGGAGGACACGCGGCTGATCGACCTCGCCGTCGGCATGCGCTTCAGCAGCGATTCCACCTTCATTCGCGCATTCCGCCGCAAGTTCGGCTTGACGCCGGGCGAACTGAGGGAGCTGGCCGACAATTGGCTCCGCGAGACCGGTGCGGTCCCGACCATCGATACGGTGCTGCATCAACTGGCCCGCCGTCGCACCTCGTAGCCGTAGAGACGGTGCCGGATTTGTCCCCTGCGCGTAGTCGGGATATGACACCGATCACGGCCGGATGTTCGGCCAATCCGAGAGTGTTGCCGTGACTGATGGAATCAAGCTCGTCCTGTTCGACATGGACAACGTGCTCTGCGACTATGACAGGGCAAAGCGTGTCGCGTGCTTGGCAGAGCTGGCGGGGACGAGCAGCGCGTTCATCCACGAGGCGATCTGGGACAGCGGCTTCGAGTCGCTCGGCGATTCCGGCGCGCTCGATGCTGCGGACTATCTGCGAGGCTTCGGCGAACGCATCGGCTATCCGCTGTCGCTCGACGAGTGGGTGGAAGCGCGGCGCCGTTCGATGCAGGCGAATGCCGCGATGCTGGAGATCGTGCGCCGCCTGCGCAAGACCGTCGATGTTGCCATCCTCACCAACAACACCACGCTGGTCGCCGACCATATCGACGCGCTGCTCCCCGATCTGCGTCCGCTGTTCGGCTCGAGAATCTACGCCTCGGCCCGGTTCAATACGGCGAAACCGGACCCGCGCTGCTATCGCCGCTGCCTGTCCGAGCTCAACGCGATGCCGCAGACCGTGCTGTTCGTCGACGATCTCATGGCCAATGTTGCCGGCGCGCGTGAGGCGGGGCTGTTCGCGCATCGCCACACGTCGATGGAGGCGTTCAGGCAGGCCCTCTCGGAATATGGCCTGCTTCATGGATGAATATGCGTAACATCGTAACGTCGGTGAAGGCGTCCAGGCAGGCTCGGTCCGGGCTCGATCACTTGTCGTGGTTGGGGACCCATTCCTCCGCGGTCGAGTCCCAATCATGGGTATCGTCGAAGTGCCGCCACGGGGGCCGCTGTGGTTTGGGCTCAGCGGGCTCTTTGCGCGGTTGGGGCATGAGCGCGCCAAGCCTCATCGTCCAGTCACGGGCGCTCTGTTCCCAGTACGACACGTTGAAGGGTGTCAGCATCGGGGCCTCCTTCAAGCAAGAAGCCTGACCATTCTAGCACCATCGGAGGCATGTGGTGTAAGATGGTTCACAGTCCGAAATGAGTTTTTCCGCCCACTCCTTCGCCCAAGGGGCGGCCCGATGCTCAACTTCCGTACAGATAGTTCGGCAGCCACAGCGTCAGGCCGGGCCAGATGTACATGAACACCATGCAGAGGATCACGATCAGCATGTAGGGCATCATGCCGGAGAAGATCTGGTTGAGCGTGACGTGCTTTGGCGCCACGCCCTTCAGATAGAAGGCCGACATCGCCACGGGCGGCGACAGGAATGCGGCCTGGAGGTTGACGAAGACCAGCACGCCCCACAGGATCGGATCGATGTTGAAGTGCTTCAGCATCGGCAGGAAGATCGGCACGAAGATCACGATGATCTCGGTCCATTCCAACGGCCAGCCGAGCAGGAAGATGATCGCCTGCGACAGGATCATGAACTGGACCGGCGACATGTTGAGCGAGAGCACCCACCTTTCGAGCAGCGCCTGGCCGCCGAGGATCGCGAACACCGCCGAGAACAGCGCCGAGCCCACGAAAAGCCAGCACACCATCGAGGTGGTCTTGGCGGTCAGGAACACCGCCTCCTTGGTGCGCTTCCAGTCCAGCGTTCTGGCCTGGAACGCGAGCAGGAAGGCGCCGGCCGCACCCACTGCCGCCGATTCCGTCGCGGTGGTGATGCCGAACAGGATCACGGCGAGCACGACCACAGTCAGGATGCCGAGGGGCATCACGGACATGACCAGGAGCCGCAGCACCTCGAACTGCTCGGCCTCCATGGTCCAGTAATAATAGAGGAGCATGAGCGCGCAGATACCGGCGACGACGGCAAAGTAAGTATAGAACTCGGGCGGCGGTCCGGACTCCGCGGGCGCGGCCGTGGTCTTGCCCCGCAGCTCGGCACTGCCCATTTGCTGGAGCACCTCAGGCTCGTTCGTCGTGGCCCTCTCCGACCGGCTCGCAGCGCCGCCGAGTTCCTCGAGCTTTTCTTCGGCGCTCTCCTGCTCCTGGGCGCCCGCGCCGAGCGGCTGGAGCGTCTCCTCTGCGCGCGGCTGTTGCTGCGTTGCGGCCGCGACCGGCGTTTGAATGTCAGCCTGCTGGTGGATCACGACATACCACCAGGCGGCCCAGAGCGTTGCGAGCGTGAGGACCAGCGGCACCAGCGCATAGCCGAGGCTCCTCACCAACGTCAAATAGGTGACGCGGGCGCCATCGACGCCGGCATTGACGATCCTGGCAGGCGCCAGCAGCGCCGCAACGAGCGCCGGCAGCACTTTGCGCGAATAGGCTTGCTGCAGCGTGACGATCCACGGACGGACCGGAACCTTGACTTCGCTTTCGGGAAGCTTCGGCGCAATCTTCGGATTGAGGAGTGCCCAGCCGACGATGTAGACGAGATAGAGGAAGGCCAGGAAGAAGCCAGGAAACATCGCCGCCGCGTAGAGCTTCACCACCGACTGTCCGGCCACGGCCGCGTAGACGATGATCATCACCGAGGGCGGAATCAGGATGCCGAGCGTGCCGCCGGCGGTGATGACGCCCGAGGCGAGCTTGACGTCATAGCCGGCCTTCAGCATCGGATTGAAGGCGATGACGCCCATCAATACCACGACCGCGCCGACGAGCCCGCTTGCGATGCCCCAGAACGTGCAGACAATCAGCGTCGCCACCGCGAGCGAGGCAGGCACGCGGCGGAAGGCGAGCTGGATCGAGTAGAACATCTTGTCGACCAGCGCGCCGCGCTCCATGACGTAGCCCATCAGCACGAACAGAGGGATCGAGATCAGGACGTCGTTGGTCATCGCACCATATGTGCGCTGGACCATCAGGTCGAAGATGTGGTTGTCGCCCCAGGCTTCGCCCGCCCGGTGATAGGCGAAGAAGCCGAAGAACATGCCGAGCCCCATCAGGGTGAAGGCGGTCGGAAAGCCCATCATGATCACGACCACGATGAGGACGAGCATCAAGAGTCCGAGTGCCGGATCGCTGATCATCCCTGCAGGTCTCCGCCCATGCCGCGCTGCCGCGCGCTTTCCTCGATGTCCTGTGCGCGTGCGATCGCTGCCTTCCGCGCCTCTTCGTCGACATGTTCGCTGTGCGCAAGCTGCTCCGCGATGACGTCGATTTCGGAGACATCGGCGAGTCGGCTCGGCCAGGTCCCCGTCTTGAGACAGAGCACGCAGCGGGCGATTTCGGCTGCCCCCTGCAGCAGCACCAGAGCGCCCGCGAGCGGAATCATGAACTTGAAGTGGTAGACCGGCGGCCCTTCGGCGGTGACATTGGAATGCTCGTTGATGCGCCAGGAATCCAGCGCATAGTCCCATCCCGCATAGACCAGCGCGGTGATGCCGGGCAGGAAGAACGCGAGGTACAGCACGAGGTCGAGGCTCGCCTGGGTGCGCGGCCGCATCGAAGAGTAGAGGAAGTCGCCGCGAACATGGGCGTTCTGGGCCAGCGTATAGGCGCCCGCGACCATGAACAGGGTGCCATACAGCATGTTCGAGGCGTCGAAGATCCAGGCGGTCGGCATGTTGAGGATGTAGCGCTTGAAGACCTCGGCGCAGACCAGTGCCATCAGGCCCACGACCAGCCAGGCCGCGATCTTGCCGGTCCACGTGCTGATCGCGTCAATGGTGTACAGAAAGCGCTGCGCATTCATGTGCGTTGCCACCGCCAATCCTAGTGTCGCTGTTGTCTAGAGACAAGACAAGCGCCATCCGGGTTGCGGTCCCGGATGACGCTTCGATCGTGCGATGAGCCGGCTAGCTCTTCTTCTTGGCGTTCGGACCAAAATAGTGGGTATAGGCCATGCGGCGGCTGACCACCGTATCCTGCTCCCACTGCGTCGCCCGCTTGGCGAAGGCCAGTTGCGATTCGATGATCTCCTTGAACAGCGGGTTCTCTGCCGACTTCTTCTCGGCCACCTGGTCGAACACCTCCAACTGCTTCTGGAGGATCGTGTCCGGCGTCTTGTAGAACTTGACCTTGTCCTTGGTCTGCAGCTCCTCGTAGTCCCTGGAGTAGCGGTCGATCGCCTTCCAGGCCATGTCCTGGCCGGCCGCGTCGACAGCATTGGCGATGATCGCCCTCATCTTCTCCGGCAGCGCGTCGAACTTGGTCTTGTTGAACAAGATCTCGAACTGCTCGGCGTTCTGGTGGTAGCTCTGGAGCATGCAGATCTTGGAAACATCCGGGAAGCCGAGAACGCGATCGGATGTGGCGTTGTTGAATTCGGCCGCATCCAGGAGGCCACGGTCCATCGCCGAAACGATCTCACCACCCGGCAACGCGTTGACCGCTGCGCCGAGGCCAGTGAACACGTCGATGGAGATGCCGACGGTGCGGAATTTCAGGCCCTGGAAATCCTCCACCTTGGTCATCGGCTTCTTGTACCAGCCGAGTGGCTGGGTCGGCATCGGCCCGTATGGGAACGAGACGACGTTGGCGCCGATCGAGGCGTAGAGCTTCTCGAGGAGCTCCCTGCCGCCGCCATAGCGGTGCCAGGCGAGCAGCATGTTGGCATCCATGGCATAGCCCGGACCCGAGCCCCACAGCGCCAGCGCGTTCTGCTTGCCATAGTGATAGGCGAGCACGCCGTGCCCGCCGTCGAGCGTGCCCTTCGACACCGCATCCAGCAGGCCGAAGGCCGGCACCACAGCGCCGGCGGGAAGCACCTCGATCTTGAGGTCGCCGCCGGTCATGTCGTTGACCTTCTTGGCATAGTCGAGCGCGTATTCGTGGAAGATGTCCTTGGCCGGCCAGGTGCTCTGCCAACGCATGCTGATCGGCCCCTGCGCCAGCGCGATGGTTGGAGTGGCGACAGTGGCGGCCGCCCCTGCTGCGGCCGTCCTGAGAAAACGGCGACGCGTCGACGCGCCGTCCTTGCTCGTCTTCGTCATGATGTCCTCCCTCAGCGCGATCCGTGACGGATCGCCCCTTTTTTGTAAGGAGAAGACAAGGACTTGCGCCGGACTTTGGCAAGAAAGTTCCTGACGATGCGACGCTACGACGCGGCGGGCGTGCAGGACGCCGCCAACTCGCCTGTTCGAATTATTCCCCGCCTGTCGGATTACATTAAGCGGCAGCGTAAAGGCGCCTGCTGCGCTTGGCGCACTGCACCATTACGCCAAATGGCACGCCACGAAGTGGCCCCCCGCCCCTTCCTTCAACACAGGCGCGCTTTCGGCGCAGCGCGGCTGGGCGATCGGGCAGCGGGTGTGGAAGTGGCAGCCGGATGGCGGCTTCATCGGGCTCGGCACGTCGCCCTTGAGGCGAATGCGTTCGCGCTTGAGCTTGGGATCGGGCACCGGCACCGCTGACAACAGTGCCCTGGTGTAGGGATGCTGCGGATTGCGGTAGAGATCGCTCGCTTTCGCCAGCTCGACGATGCGGCCGAGATACATCACGGCGACGCGGTCGGAAATGTGCTCGACCACCGACAGGTCGTGCGCGACGAACAGATAGGTGAGGTTCAGCTCGGCCTGGAGATCCTCCAGCAGATTGATCACCTGCGCCTGGATCGACACGTCGAGGGCGGACACCGGCTCGTCGCAGACGATCAGCTTCGGCTCGACCGCGAGCGCGCGCGCGATCACGATGCGCTGGCGTTGGCCGCCGGAGAACTCATGCGGATAGCGACGCATGTGCTCGGCCTTGAGTCCGACTTTCACCAAGAGGCCCGCGACGCGCTCCTCGCGCTCCTTGGCCGAGGACGTGAGATTGTGGATGGTGAAGGCCTCGCCGAGGATCGCACCGACCGTCATGCGCGGATTGAGCGAGGCGAATGGATCCTGGAACACGAGCTGCATGTTTCGCCGCATCGCGCGCAGATCATTGCCGCTGAGCTGGCGCACGTCCTGGCCGTCGAACACGACCTCGCCGTCGGTCGGCTCGATCAGGCGCAGCACGCAGCGGCCGGTGGTGGATTTGCCGCACCCGGATTCGCCGACGAGGCCGAGCGTCTCGCCGCGGTTGACCGAGAACGAGACCCCGTCGACCGCATAGACGCTGCCGACCTGGCGCGACAGCAGGCCGCCAAGCACGGGGAAATATTTCTTCAGGCCGCTGACGCGGAGCAAGGGCTCGGTCATGCCGTGCCTCCCAACTGCGTATCTCCGAGATGACAAGCCATGCGATGGCCGGGCGCGATCTCGCGCAGCAGCGGCTCCTTCTCGGTGCAGACGTTCATGGCAAACTTGCAGCGCGGGGCGAAGCGGCAACCGACCGGCGGATTGATCAGGATCGGCACCGAGCCGCCGATCGCTTCGAGCCTTGTCTTGTGCTCGCTGTCGAGATCGATGCGCGGGATCGAGCGGATCAGCCCCTGGGTGTAGGGGTGGCCGGGATTGCCGAAGAGGTCGTCGACGAGCGCTTCCTCCACCACCTTGCCGGCATACATCACGACGACGCGCTGCGCGGTCTCGGCGACGACGCCCATGGCGTGGGTGATCAGCATCACCGCCATGCCGAAGCGCTCCTTCATGTCCTGCAAGAGGTCGAGGATCTGCGCCTGGATGGTGACGTCGAGCGCGGTGGTGGGCTCGTCGGCAATGATCAGCTTCGGCCTGCAGGCGAGCGCCATCGCGATCATCACGCGCTGGCGCATGCCGCCGGAGAACTGGTGCGGATAGTTGTGCACGCGGCCTTCGGCGTTGGGGATCTGCACCAGCTTCAGCATCTCGATGGTGCGCTCGAGCGCCTGCTTCTTCGTGACCGCTTCATGGCGGCGCAGGCTCTCGGCGATCTGCTCGCCGATGGTGAGCACCGGATTGAGCGAGGTCATCGGCTCCTGGAAGATGAAGCCGATCTCCTTGGCCCTGATCTCGTCGAGCTGACGGCTCGTCAGCGGCACGAGATCGCGGCCCTCGAAGATGATCTGGCCCGCCGCGATGCGGCCGGGCGGCATGGCGATCAGCTTCAGGATCGACATCGCGGTCACGGTCTTGCCGCAGCCGGATTCGCCGACGACACAGAGCGTCTCGCCCTTGTTGATGGAGATGTCGACGCCGTCGACGGCCTGCAGGATGCCGTCGTCGGTCGAGAAGTGGGTTTTCAGCCCTTTGATTTCCAGCAGCGGCGCCATCAGATCACCCGCCGCGCATCGAGCGCGTCACGCAGGCCGTCGCCGATGAAGTTGATGGCGACCACCGCGATGAAGATCGCGCCGCCCGGAAACAGCGCCCAGTGCGGGCCGATGTCGAGGAAATCCTTGGCGTCGTACAAGAGCCGGCCCCAGGTGGGCGTGTCCGGCGGAAAGCCGAGGCCGAGGAAGGACAGCGTCGATTCCGCGATGATGGCGGCAGCGACGTCGATGGTGCCGGCGATGATCACCGGACCGAGCGCATTGGGCAGGATGTGCCGCACCACCTGGCGCACCGGACTTGCGCCGAGCGCGCGGGCGGCCTCGACGAACTCCTTCTCGCGGATCGACAGGAACTGTGCGCGCACCAGCCGCGCGACCGGCATCCAGCGCAAGCCGCCGATCACGAGCACGATCAGGATGAAGATGCCGCCCTCGGGACCGAACATCTGCTTCAGCCCGTCGCGGAAGAGATAGATCAGCAGCAGCAGCAGCGGCAGTTGCGGCAGGGACAGGAAGAGATCGGTGAGCCACATCAGGCCGTGACCGAGCGCGCCGCGCGACATGCCGGCGAGCGCGCCGATCAGGACACCGATGAAGACCGAGACCAGCATTGCGGCAAGGCCGACCGCGAGCGAGATGCGCCCGCCATAGATCATGCGAGCCAGGATGTCCTGCCCGAGATCGTCGGTGCCGAACGGATGGGCGAGCGACGGCCCCTGCATGCCCGCCACGATATCGATGTCGTCGATCTTGACCCGCCAGACGAAGGGGCCGGCCACCACCGCCAGGATCAGAATGAGGAGCAGAAACGCACTGACCACGGCGAGCTTGTGGCGACTGTAGCGCCGCCACATCTCGCGCCAGGGCGAGTAGACGCGCCGCTCAGCGGAGGGAGATGCGAGGGTCAAGCCAGCCATAAAGGACGTCCGCGATGAGATTGAACAGCACGACGAGGCACGCGAAGACGAAGGTAACGGCCATCACCACCGGCGTGTCGTTGGAAAGGATGGAGGAGATCAGCAGCGAGCCGATGCCGGGAATGCGGAAGATCTGCTCGGTGACGATGGCGCCGCCGAACACGGCCGGCATCTGCAACGCAATCAGGGTGACGACCGGGATCATGGCGTTGCGCATCACGTGCTTGACGATGACCTTGGCCTGTCCGAGGCCCTTGGCGCGCGCCGTGGTGACATAGTCGAGCCGGATCACGTCGAGCATCGCCGAGCGAACGAAACGCGTCATAGACGCTGCCTGAAACAGACCGAGCACCGCCACCGGCATGATCGCCTGCCGGATCATCTCCAGCACCCAGTGGATGCCTGTGCCCTTGATGTCGGTCGTATAGACGAAAGGCAGCCAGTCCAGCGTGACCGAGAAGATCAGGATGAACAGGATGCCGGTGAAGAAGGTCGGCAGCGAGAAGCCGATGAAGGCGAGCGTGTTGGCAATCTGGTCGAACAGCGAATAGGGCTTTGTCGCCGCATAGACCCCGACCGGGATCGCGATCAGGAGCGCCAGAATCTGCGCCGAACCGATCACGTAGAGCGTCGCCGGCAGACGCTGGAGGATCAGCGTGTCGACATTCATCCGGCTGACGAAGGAGAAACCCCAGTCGCCGTGCAGCATGGCGTTGAGCCAGTGCAGGTAACGGAGGTAGATCGGATCGTCGAGGCCGAACTTCGCCCGAAGCGCGAGAGCGACTTCGGGCGGCACGTTCGGATTGGTCGCCAGTTCCGAGAAGGGATCGCCGGGTGCTAGGGCAAGCACGACGAACAGCACCAGCGAGATGCCAAGCAGACTCGGAACGGCGATCAGCAGACGACGCAGGATATACTGACTCATAAAGGACGATCCCGGTTCAGGCCTGCGTGATCATTCCTCCCGGTACCAGTCGAACAGATTGTCGGTCTCGTTGGCCCAGCCGGAAACGACCGGCCGCAGATTGTTGGCGGCCGCCTCGACCTTCAGGCGGTGCTGCACCGGGATGAACACGGTGTCCTGGTACATGAGGTCATTGGCCTTGATGTAGAGCGCCGCGCGCTTGACCGGATCCATCTCGCCGTCCGCGGCCTGGATGGTCTCATCGTACTCCTTGTTGACCCAGCGCGGGAAGTTGGTGCCCTGCCACTTGTTCTCCTTGGTGGCGACGAGGTTCGAAAGGTAGCGACGCATGTGCTGCGACGGATCGGGCTGGCTCAGCGGGATCTGGAACATCTCCATGTCGGCGTAGAACTTGGAATAGGTGTCGGGATTGCCGACGTCGGAGGAAAAGAACACTGAAGCGACGACCGATTTCAGCTCGACGTCGATCCCCGCCTTCTGGCAGGCCTGCTTGACGATCGCCTGTGTCTTCTGGCGCGGGCCGTTGATCGAGGTCTGGTAGACGAGCTTCAGCTTCTTCCCGTCCTTCTCGCGGATGCCGTCGGCGCCCGGCTTCCAGCCGGCCTCGTCGAGGACCTTCGAGGCTTTCTCAACGCTGAACTCCCACGTGGTGTTCTTGGACACGAATTTTTCCGGCCCGTTGAGGAAGTTGGCGGTGGTGCGGCCGGCGCGGCCGTAGATCGCCTTCTTGACCGATTCGCGATCGATCAGCAGCGAGAGTGCCTTGCGCACCGCCGGATCGGAAAACAGCGGATGCTTGGTCTTCATCGACGAGCGTTCGCCATCGACCTCGGTGTTGGGATCGGTGAAGTTCAGTGCGATGAACTCGGTGTCTCCGCCGACCGCGTAGACGGTCTTTCCCTTGCCGCCCTTCTCCAGGCGCAGCAGCACGTCGTCCTCGACCTGGATATTCCATCCGAAGTCATACTCGCCGGTCTGGATCACCGCGCGCGCGGCAGAGACCGCATCGCCGCCACCCTTCATCTCTATCGAATCGAAATAGGGGCGATTCGCCATGTGATAGTCGGGATTGATCACGCCACGGACGAGATCGCCCGGCTTGAACTCGACGAACTTGTAGGGGCCGGTGCCGACCGGCGAGAGGTTGGTCGGCGCCTCCCGCGATTTGGACCCCATATAGTCCTTGAACAGATGTTTCGGGATGATGGTGTTGGGGGCCCCGACGAAGGCGTCGGCCCAGAACGGCGTCGGCTTGTTGAAAAGGATGCGAACCGTGAGGTCGTCCACCTTTTCGACCGTGATGTCGCGGAGCGTCGCAATCGTCAGGGCGGAGGTCGCCGGATCCTTGGCATATTCCCAGTTGAACACGACGTCGTCGGCCGTGAACGGCGCGCCGTCATGCCATTTGACGCCGGGCTTGAGCTTCCAGGTCACCGACTTGCCGTCGGCTGCGAGGCCGCCGTTCTGGATCGAGGGAATTTCGGCCGCCAGAACCAGCTTCATGTTGCCGTCGGGATCCCAGCAGGCGAGCGGCTCGTAGAACAGGCGCGCGCCGTCCTGGTCCTTGGTGCCGGTGGCGAAATGCGGATTGAGCAGGGTCGGACCCTGCCACCACAGCAGCTTCAACGCACCGCCGCCGCCGCGTTTGGTCGGCTTGTAGGTCGAGGCGCCTTCCGCCATGGCGACGCCGCCGAGCGCGAGGATCTGGTTGGCGAGGGGGGCGGTAAGACCGACCGCGGCCATACGCTTGATGAAGGAACGGCGATCCATCCGCCCGTCCTTCACGTCACCGATCATCGAACGCAGTTCTTTATCCAGCATGGTTGTCCCCCGTCTGGTTCCCGTATGGATGCAGGCAGCCGCACCGCGGCCACCGGGTTTTTTGCTGGCGGTAGATGGCACACCGAATAGGCCGCGCGTCAACTGCGACCATGCGTATGCAAACGGTGTTCTGGCTGTCTGTTGGGCAAAACCCTGCTCCGCAGCCCAAGCGTTCGGCAATCCGGCGCTAAATCGCACCGGAATCCACGCTGCACTGCAGAAAATTTGTTCGCGGCATCAGACGAAGTATCGAGGCGAAATTCTACGCCACGGACATGGTCAGCGGCGGCGCGACGTGGTCCGGCAGCGGACAGACGTAAGGTGTCTTGGCGGTCCGCTTCTGCAAGTCCGCTTTCGCGGCCTTGATCAGCTCCGGATCCATCAACGCCTTGATGCCGATCCCGGCCATCGCCTTGGCCGCCTGCACCATGGCCTTGTGAGCGTGTCCGCTCTTGCCCTGCGCCACCACCTGCCAGGTGTGGAACGGCGTACCGATTGCAACCGTGGGTGCGTGAACCTGCACGGTCGGCACCACCCAGCTCACGTCGCCGACGTCGGTCGAGCCGACCAGCGGGTTGCGCTTGGCATCGAGCGGCACCAGGAAGTCAGCCAGCGGCCGATCGGTCGGCTCCATGCCGATCGCGTAATAGACCGACGCGATGTCCTTGTCGCTCAGCGTGGCGCGGATCTGGCTGGCAAAGCCCTTGTCGGCGTCGTCGAAATGCGGCGGCCCCAGCTCTTCCATCACCCGGTGCAGCGCCTGCTCCAGCGGCGTATTCGGCAGGATGTTGGAGACCGCGGAGATGATCTTCATCTCGACCTTGGTCTCGGTCATCAACGCCGCGCCTTCTGCGATCTTGCTGACGCGTCCGACCAGCTCGTTCATGCCGGGCAGATCGCGGGCGCGGATCGAATAGCGCACGCGCGCATGCGCCTGCACCACGTTGGGGGCGATGCCGCCGGTGTCGAGCAGGGCATAATGCACGCGCGCGTCGCTCGGCATGTGCTCGCGCATGTAGTTCACGCCGACATTCATCAGCTCCACCGCGTCGAGCGCGGAGCGGCCGAGATGCGGCGAGGCCGCCGCATGCGAGGTGCGGCCGGTGAAGATGAAATCCGCGCGCGTGTTGGCGAGCGACGGCGTCACCGCGACTTCCCAGAAGCTGTGCGGATGCCAGGTGATGGCGATGTCGGCGCCTTCGAACGCGCCCGAGCGCACCATGAAGGCCTTGGCTGCGCCGCCCTCTTCGGCCGGGCAGCCGTAATAGCGCACGCGGCCGGGCACCTTGTTCTCGGCGAGCCAGTCCTTCATCGCTGTCGCGGCGAGCAGCGCCGCGGAACCAAGCAGATTGTGGCCGCAACCATGGCCATGGCCGCCGGTCTCGACCGGACGGTGCTCGGCGACGCCGGCCTCCTGGCTGAGGCCCGGCAACGCGTCATATTCACCCATGAAGGCAATGACCGGACCGCCCTCACCCCACTCGCCCATCACCGCGGTCGGGATGCCCGCGACGTTCTCGGTGATGCGGAAACCCTGGTGGCGCAGCTCGGCGAGGTGCTCGGCGGCGGACCGCGCCTCGGTGTAGCACACCTCGGGCATGCCCCAGACCCTGTCGCTGAGGTCGATGAAACGCGCCTTGATCGTGTCGACGCCACGCCAGATGTCGCTGCGGTTATCCATGCTTCGGTCCGTGATCTCTTGGTCAAACGAAGCGGCAATGGTTAGCAGCTTCATTGCACCCCGCCTAGCACGTCGCGGGACAGCAGCCATGCGGCCGGTGCCGGATCGCGCGGCCGCTTGCCACCTGTGCGGGCGTCCTCTGCCTGTCGAAGATTTCACGCGGCGATCTCCGGAATAGTTGGGAACGAGGCTTTCAAGACGGCCTCCTCCAGCCTAAATTATGAATGCTTCGCGCGTCGTTCCGCCGGCCAAGGCGGGGCAATGCTCTCAGCCAGGAGAACTCCATGCCCGCCTTGACCGAATGGAGAGTGCCGTCGGCCAATCAGCCGCGCGCGAGCGATTACGGTTTCGATCTCGACCGCTCGCTCGCGTCCGTCGTCGGCCTGCACGCCATCATCCCGCCCGACGCCTTCAGTGCCGAAACGCTGGGCACCGAACGCGCCGGCAACGGCGTCGTGATCGACAACGGGCTGGTGCTGACCATCGGCTATCTCATTACCGAGGCGGAATCGGTGTGGCTGCATCTCGCCGACGGGCGCGTCGTCGAGGGGCATGCGCTCGGCTTCGATTCCGTCACCGGCTTCGGCCTCGTGCAGGCGCTCGGTCACCTCGACGTCGAACCCTTGCCGCTCGGCAACTCGGCGAAAACAAGGGTCGGCGACCGTGTCGTGGTCGGCGGCGCCGGCGGCCGCACCCGATCGGTCGCGAGCCAGATTGTGGCCAAGCAGGAATTCGCCGGCTACTGGGAATATCTGCTGGACGAGGCGATCTTCACCTATCCCGCGCATCCGAACTGGGGCGGCACAGCCCTCCTCAACGAGCGCGGCGAGCTGATCGGCATCGGCTCGCTGCAGCTCGAGCGCGAACGCGACGGCAAGGCCGAGCATGTCAACATGATCGTGCCGATCGACCTGTTGAAGCCGGTGCTCGACGATCTGCGCAAATTCGGCCGCGTCAATAAGCCGTCGCGCCCCTGGCTCGGGCTCTATTCGACCGAAATCGACAACCGTCTGGTCGTGATCGGGATCTCCACCAACGGCCCGGCCGCGCGCGCGGAGCTGAAGACCGGCGATGTCATCCTTGCGGTGGACGGCGAGGAGGTGACGAGCCAGACCGCCTTCTACAAGAAGATGTGGGCGCTCGGCGCCGCCGGCGTCGACGTGCCGCTGACCGTGCATCATGAAGGCGTCACCTTCGACGTCACGGTGACGTCGACCGACCGCTTCAAGCTCTTGAAGGCGCCGAAGCTGCACTGACGAGATCGAACCGACATCAAGCAAGGAAAGCGGCGATGAGCGAGGCCGTCGTTGACGACATCGTGACCGTGCTGCCGCCGCTGCTCAACGCGCTGGAAGCGCTCGGCTTCTTCACCCGGCACCTGCATCCGCCGGCCTTTGCCTCGGTGATGAATGCGATCGGCGCGCCCGACGCGGCGCTGCAGGCGGCGCACGCTGCGATCGGCGCCTGGCCCGAGCAGTTCACCGGCCTGCGCGAGCGGCTCGACCGCGCCTGCAACGAGACGCTCGCCGCCTTTGCCGGCATACGCGAGGTCGAACGCGGCAATGGCGATCTCGTCGCAGTCTTCCGCGCGCTGCGCCATCTGCCTCGTGCGCAGGAGGCGCTGTACCCGCTGTCGACCCAGTTTCCGCCGGTGAGCAACTTCTTCCTCAACGCCGCCAATCGCGAGAATGACGATCTGCTGACGCGGCTGGAAGCCGGCGCGGGCGAACACACCGGCATCTTCCACGACCACAACGAGCCCGGCAGCCGCGGCGGCTTCTCGGTCTATGTGCCAGAATATTACTCGCCGGAGCGCGCCATGCCGCTGGTGATGGCGCTGCATGGCGGCAGCGGCAACGGCCGCGGTTTTCTCTGGAGCTGGCTGCGCGATGCCCGCAGCCTTGGCGCGATCCTGGTGGCGCCGACCGCGACCGGCCCGACATGGGCGCTGATGGGCGACGATAGCGACACGCCGAACCTCATGCGCATTCTCGACACCGTGCGCAGCCGCTGGACCGTCGACGGTTCGCGCCTGCTGCTGAGCGGCATGAGTGACGGCGGCACCTTCTGCTACGTCACCGGGCTCGACGGCGCCTCGCCCTTCACGCATCTCGCGCCGGTGTCGGCGACGTTCCATCCGCTGATGGCTGAGATGGCGGACGCCGTGCGCCTGCAGGGACTGCCGATCTTCATCACCCACGGCAAGCTCGACTGGATGTTTCCGGTACAGACCGCGCGCCAGACGCAGGCGGCCCTCTCCGCCGCCGGCGCCGATGTCGCCTATCGCGAGATCGACGACCTCAGCCACACCTATCCGCGCGAGATCAACGCAGAGCTGCTGGAGTGGCTGAACGGCGGATGAACGGGTCGTCCTTATCCGCGCCGTACTGCCGCGGAACCATCACTCCGGGCCGACGTTATCGCCCGTCACCGGAGGTTCGCAGATGCAGACGTTTTTGGAATGATTTTGGGCGCGCTGCTGCTCGGTTGCGGCGTATACGTCTATGACTCCATGCAGACGTCGTCGGTCGCCAATGGCGAGGTCGCGACGACCAATCGCACCATCGTGAATTGGGACGTCGCCAAGGCCGATTGGGATGCCCTGCGCGATCGCGCGCACAAGGACTGGGTCCGCATCTCGTCGAAGTAACGACGCCGTATCACGAACAAGGCGCCGTCGCGGGTCCGCGGCGGCGCCTTTGCGTTGACGGCGATCGATCCGGCTCGCCTCAATTCATCTTGGCCTTGCGGGCATCGGCGATGACCTGCTCGAACTCGGTCATGCTGAGCACGCCGGGCACGCGGTACTTGCCGACGATGAAGGAGGGGGTACCGCTGAAGCCGAAGGCTTCGGCCTGCTCGTTGTTGCGCTTGAGGACGGCGTTGATGTCCTTGGCGCGGTCGGTGAGATCGCGCTTCAGGCGGTCCATGTCGACGCCGGCGGCCGCGAGCAGCTCGTTGATGCGCGGCTCTGTCAGGCGCGAGCTGACACCCATCATGGCGTCATGCGCCTGATGGTACTTGTCCTGGAATTTTGCCGCGAGTGCGATCCGCGCCGCGGTGACCGAGACCGGCCCGAGGATCGGCCAATCCTTCATCACCAGCCTCACCTTGCCGTCGTCCTGGACGACCTGGCGCAGCTCCGGCTCGAGCTTGCGGCAATAGGGACAATTGTAGTCGGACCATTCGATGATGCTGATGTTGCCGTCGGGATTACCGGCCACGGGAACATCGGGGTCGCGCAGCACCTTGGCTTCGGTCAGCACCTCGTCATCGGCGGCGGCCGCGCGCGCAGAGGTGATCCGACCTGCCGCAAGGGCACCCGCCCCGATCAGCGTCAGCGCCGCACGCCGCGTCGCCACGAGGCCCTTGTTCCTGAATCCAGCCATATCTCGCCCCGTTTCGGTCCCATCGCTGCAAATACGGTTCGCGACCGGGAACTGTTACGCGTCATATAGAGCGTTGCGGGCGCGATGTCATCGCCATGCTATGCGCGGATCGCCACCGGCGCTGGCGAAGCCGCCGCGCGGGGCAGCATCGCCATCAGCGTCGCGGTCATGGTGGCGATCGGCGTGGTGTTGCCCTCGTGCTCGGCAAAGGCCCTGGCCTCGCAGAAGGTCAGCGTGCGGCCGGGCTTGACCACCTCGGCCTTGAAGACGAAGCGCGTGCCGCGGGCGGGTGCCAGCAGCGTGGTCTTGAACTCGACGGTCAGGATGTCGGCCTCGCG
The DNA here is from genome assembly GCF_000284375.1 of Bradyrhizobium japonicum USDA 6. Taxonomy (NCBI): domain Bacteria; kingdom Pseudomonadati; phylum Pseudomonadota; class Alphaproteobacteria; order Hyphomicrobiales; family Nitrobacteraceae; genus Bradyrhizobium; species Bradyrhizobium japonicum. The sequence continues at coordinate 1,507,722 of NC_017249.1, read as the reverse complement.
CGGCATCAGGGTGAAGGCGGCGACGCCGCAGGCATTGTCGAGGCCTGCCGTGATGATGCCGGCATGGACGAAACCGTTCTGCTGCGTGAAGGCCGCCGAATGCAGCATGGCCAGTTCGACCTCGCCCGGCGCGAGGCGGACGATCACGATGCCGAGCGTGCGCATCGCCGGCTGGCCGTCGAACATGGCAATAGCGGCGGCGCGATAGCCCGGATTTTTCGGCTCGAAAGCGGCCATGGCTCAGGCCTCGGCCGGCTCGGCAAGATGCTGCAGAGCGACCGCGCGGATCGCATCCGTGAACGGCGCCGACTTCCGCTGGCTGCGGTCCATGTGGACGCCGGTGATGTCGCAGAACGCGGCGATCTCGCCAGTCTCGGCATTGGTCATGTCGTGCCGGAAGCGGATCGACTTGTCGCGGACCTCCAGCAAATGGCTGCGGATCTCGACGATGTCGCCGGCGAGCAGCTCCCGCCTGTAGGTGATGTTCTGCTGCACGGCGGCCATGCCGCGGCCGGAAGAGCGCAGATAACTCGGCGTCAGCCCGAGGCGGGCGAACAGATTCCAGTTGGCCTCGTCGAACTTGCCGACATACCACATGATGTTCATGTGGCCGACGTGATCGCACTGCCACGGATAGACCGTGCCGCGATAGGTCGCCTCCTGCATCGCAATTCCTCCCGCCGTTTTCCGCCTTTTGATCATTGATACGGTAGCGTATCAGCGCCTGCTCGCGTTAGCAATACGGCACCGTATCAAGAACCGGTGAGGCTTCCTTCATGAACGACGGCAAGGGCGATGTCTGGGTCGAGGCAGGGTTTACCGAGCTCGCCCGCTCGGGGGTCGAGGGGGTGCGGGTCGAGGTGCTCGCCAAGAATCTCGGCGTCACCAAGGGCGGCTTCTACCGCCGCTTCGCCGACCGTACCGCGCTGCTCGATGCCATGCTGGAACGCTGGCGCGAGGGACGTGCGGCATCGATCGCGCAGCAGACAAGCCTCGATGGGCAAGAGCCCCGCGAGCGGCTGAAGGCGGTGATCCAGCTCTATTCCGAGCGGCTCAATCCGGAGGGCATGGCGATCGAGCTCGCGATCCGGCAATGGGCCCGCTCGGACGAAAACGCCGCCGCGGCGGTCGCGAGCGTGGACGCGGCGCGGCTCAAGCACGTCGCCGAGCTCTATCGCGCGACCGGCCTCGAGGCCGAGGCGGCCGAGGCGCAGGCCTTCCTGTTCTATTGCTTCATCTTCGGCCAGAGCTTGCTCTTCGTCGAGCGCGGTCCGCGCAAACGCTCGCAGCTCGTGGCGAAGTCGGCCGAGAAGCTGCTCGACTAGCGAAATGGCCGGAGCTTTGCTCCGGCCATCGCATCATGTCGAAGCTCAGGCGGCGCCCTTCAGCTTCTTGTTGCACTCGCTGTAATAGCCACCGCCCTTCTCGATCCACTTCATGCCGCCATTGCCGTTGGTGGTCTTGTTGGCATTGTACTGGTCGACGCAGGTGTGGAGGCGCGCCTTGCCGGCGGTCTCCTTGGCGTATTTCGGATCGACGGCGTTCGGATAGATCGCGGGTCCGGCCGGCGGGGTTGGCGCGGCGGCCGGGGCCGCCTCCTTCTTCGCCTGCTTCGGCTCGGCCGGCGCCGCCGGAGCGGCCGCGGTCGGCGCCGCGGCAGGCGTCGCATCCGCACCGCACTGGGCCTTGCGGAAGTCATTCCATTTCATGGTGCCGAGCGAGCCGTCCTTCTTGGCGGCCTGGTATTTCGCGCTGCACTCCTGCGAGGTCAGCGCCTGCGCCGGCGCGCTCGCGACCAGCGCGGCAAAGCCCGTCAATGCAACCGCACACAGCAATTTTGATTGAATGGTCATCCTTGGTCCTCCTCCTTGGTCTTCCCCGACGGAAGCGAAACGAGGATTGCTATCCTAGCGTGCCGCCCGGCCGCGACAAGGAAGCGATGGCGCCTGCCGCCAAAATATAGTGATCCCCCCGGCTCGGATTATTCATGTCGCGTTCAGCAAGGCGAGCCGACGTTCCCAACTCTCCGCAATCTCGCAAGAGTGCACCACCATGACCTTCACGTCTCGCCTCGCCATCGTCGCCCTGGCCTCCCTGCTCGCCACCGGCACCGCCTTCGCGCAGACCGCCGCGCCGGCTGCCAAGACCGACACCAAGACCACAACTGCCGCCGCCCCCGCCGACAAGAAGGCGCCGAAGGAGCGCTCGGCGGAGTCGCTCGAATGCTCCAAGCAAGCGGACGCCAAGGCACTGAAGGGCAAGGAGCGCAAAAAATTTCGCCGTGAGTGCATGAAGGAAGCGAAGGCCGGCACCGCCGCCCCCGCTGCCGACAAGAAGTAAATCCGTCACGCTACGGCTCGCGAGCATCCGTGAGGGGCGCGCGCATTGCGGCATGACGAGGCTGCAATTGTGTGCCTCTCGCTGATTTGCGATAAGGTGGCGTGAAGCAAATCACCGCCTCCCTGCCGTTCGAATGGCCAAGCCGTGCCAATATCTTGAGCACGGTGGAGACGCTCGTCATCGGCACCGCCGGCGGCCTCGTGTTTCTGGTCGCCGGACTTCCCGGGGGACTGATCTCGGGCTCGATGATCGCGGTCGGGATCGCCGCGATCGCCGGCCGCCAGCTGGCGCTGCCGCCGATCCTGACCCAGACCGTGCTGGTACTGCTCGGCATCTCGCTGGGCTCGGTGGTCTCGCGCCACCTGCTGCAACAGGTCAGCGCCTATCCCGTCACCATCGGCCTGCTTGCGCTCGCGACCTTCTGCTCGACCTTCGGCTCGAGCTACTACCTCCAGCGCATCCATGGCTGGGACCGCACGTCGGCCTTTCTCGCCGGCAGCCCCGGCGCGCTGTCGCAGATCACGATCCTGGCGGTCGAGCGCGGCGCCGACCTGCCCGGCATCGCGGTGGTGCAGACCATGCGCGTCATCATCCTCACCGCGGCGCTGCCGATGGTGCTCGCGTTCGCGGGCGTGGCGCCCTCCGTCGCGCCGTCGCTGACGACGACGATCGCCTCGCCGCTCGAGCTCGTGGAGCTGGTCGCGGCCTCGCTGGCCGCGGCGCTCCTGCTGCGGCTGATCAAGTTTCCGGCGAGCTGGATGTTCGGCGCGATGATCGCCTCCAGCGTGCTGCATGGCGCAGACTGGGTCGAGGGCGGCCTGCCGAACTGGGTGCGCGGCGTGGCGCTGATCGGCATCGGCGCGCTGATCGGCAGCCGTTTCGCGCGGATGCGGATCAAGACGCTCGCCGGCCACATCCATGCGGCGCTCGGCTCGTTTGCGGTGGCCATCGCCGTCTCCGCCATCTTCGTCGGCATCGTCGCGCTCACCACGCAGGTGAAATTATCGGATGTCGTCGTCGCCTTCGCGCCGGGCGCGATGGATGCGATGCTGGCGCTCGCGCTCACGCTGCACATCGACCCGATCTTCGTCGGCGCCCATCATTTGTCGCGCTTCGTGTTCGTGACGATCGCGACCCCGGGCATCGTGCACCTGTTCGGTCGCACGCAGGACGATGTGGATGATTGACGGGGCACAGCCCTCGTAGGGTGGGCAAAGCGAAGCGCGCCCACCGCTTCTTGTACCGACATCACGGAAGCATGGTGGGCACGGCGCGCAAGGAGCGCGCCTGTGCCCGCCCTACGGCGGCTACGCGCGCTTCGCCGTCCGCAAAAATCCCCACGCCGCGATCGCGGCCATCAACAGCGAGATCAGCACGTTGTAGCCGGCGAGCGAGAGACCGAGGAAGCGCCACTGCACCTCGTCGCAGCGCACCACCTTGACGGTGTCGAGCTTGGACAGCAGATCGGCGGCATTGCCGAGATTGATGACGGGACCGGAGCAATCGGTCGGGCCCTTCCAGAACCCCCATTCGACCCCGGAGTGGTAGGTGCCGAGGCCGGCATTGGCGAGTGTCGCCAGCGCGAGGATCGCAAGGCCCGCGAGCAGCAGCGGCCGCGGCGCCCCGCTCCGTGCCGCAAGCGCCGTCAGCGCACCGACCGGAATCGCGAGATAATAGGCGTAGCGCTGCTCCAGGCACAGCGGACAGGGCAGGATCTCCAGCACGAGCTGGAAGAACCAGGCGCCGGCGATGGTCGCTGCGGCAATCAGCGTGACGAGCACCGAGGCGGTCAGCGCGGGACCGGTCCCAGCCGGCCTGAATGCAGGTATTGCGGCACTCTGGGTCGTCACGGCAGCCTCTTTCGGATGGGTCGCTTTCTTAAGGCTCTAACCCCGGCCCAGGCGGCTGTCGAGAACAGCCGGGATCACTTTGGCGCGGGTTGACCCTGCCCTGTCGATGGCTATAGTCCGCCCGCTTTGCGAGGCCCTTTTCCAGGGGCCGACCGGGAGCCCCTGTGGCGGAATTGGTAGACGCGCTCGACTCAAAATCGAGTTCCGCAAGGAGTGCTGGTTCGATTCCGGCCAGGGGCACCATTCCTGAACAGATTTACGAACCGTGGGCGTGGGTTGACCGTTCGGGCCGAGGGTGGCCCGGATGTTGTCGTTTGAGCCGATGATGCGGATGGTGGTGTCGGACACGACGATCGCATCGACGATAGCGCTCAGATAGGCTTTCCGGGCGGCCACATCGCCCGACACGAGCTGTTCGCGCATCAAGCGGGTAAATCGGTCAACGGCGACAGGGTCGATCTCGATCGGGAGCGCGCTCGACTTCTTCGCGTAATCGAGGGCCTCAAGGGCCCGGTCCCGGGTCGTCTTCAGGGCCGCCACGCGTTCCTTCAGCGTCGGGTCGGTGCCGTCGATGGTCCCCGCCTCAATCGAGGCGTAGAGCCGGGAGAGGCGTTCTTCGGCATCGGTGACTTGGCGGGCAAGGTCGACGAGACGGCGGTCAGCCGAAGCTTGGCGGTCGTCACGGCGGGCCTTGAGGGCGGTCAGGATGGCCGTGACCCGTTCGGGCTGTAGGAGCTGGTCCAGCAGGGCCTCAACCACGAGCTTTTCGATGACAGGCCGGGCGATCTTGCGATTGCCGCAGGAGGCGCCGTCGTCGTGCTTATGCTGCCCTTTTTGATGGACTGGATGCATTTGTAATAGCTGTAGATGACGCCGGTCCGTGAGGTGCCGGTGGCGGTCGTCAGGGCGCAGGACTTGGCGCAGTCGCAACGGACAAGGCCGCCGAGCAAAGACGGCGCCGAAGCGAGCCGCGGCCCGCGAGACCTCGGACGGCGCGACACCAGCAGGGCCTGGACCGCCTCGAAGGTCGCCTGGTCAATGATGACGGGAATTTCGTATTCGACGATCTCGGACTGCGCCTTGCGCTCGCCGTCACCCTTCCGATCAAATTCGTTGAAGTTCCGCACGCCAGTGTAGGCGCGGCGCGTGAGCATCTCGTGCACGGTGCCGGTCCCGAACAGCGAGCCGTTGCGCGAGCGATAGCCGTGCGCGTTCAGCCACTCCGCGATCTTCTTCGTTCCCAGAGGACCGCTGTTGCCATCCCCGTTCTTGGCCAGATCGAAGGCGCGGATCACGACCTCCGCTTCGACCGGCTCGGTCGCGAGTTTCTTCTTCTGCTTGTTGCCGATAATCTCGGCGTCGACGGATTTGTAGCCGAACGGAATGATGCCGCCGTTGGAGTAGCCAAGCTGCGCATTGGCCTTCATCGTTCTCATGGTGGAACGGGCCGTCTCCTTGGACTGGTATTCGTTGACGATGCCGATGAACTTCCTGAACATGTCGCCGGTGTCATCGTTGGCCAGCGGTTCGGCATGCGAAATCAGTTCAACCTTGTGCTTGCGCAGGGTTTGAACCGTGAGCTCCTGCTCGACCTGGTTTCGGAAGGCTCGCGAAAACGAATACACCATGATCGCGTCGACACTACGCGTACCGTCGGTCGCGCGTGCGATCATCTGCTCGAAGGCCGGGCGCTTCATGTTGGTGGCGGTCTCGCCCTCCTCACGGAAGATGCCGGCGATATGGTCGCCGTCGCGTTTGCAGCGCGCGATCAGATTTTCCTCCTGCGAATCGAGGCTGAGCTGGTTGTTGGACTGCTTTTCGGTCGAGACCCGAATATAGATCAAGACATTGCGCGGCCGCGGCCTGGCGGCGTTGTCGGGCGCTTCTGAGACCTGAAGGTGCTTGCGGGCCATGACGAGCTTCCTTACGCGATACTGAAAACGAGTCTAACCATGCAGGGGAATCAGGGGAAGAGATACTTCGTCCTTGCTCCCCTGCACGGTTAAGATCAGGCGAGCGAAACCTCGTTGGCGACGACATTCCAGCGCTGCCGGAAGCCCTCCCACAACAGCGGCTTGTGCTCGGCCAACAGCAGTTCGAACGCCTCGTGCGCTCCGTTCGGAATGTGGCGGAAGCCCTCCACGAACATGTCGTGACGCTGTTCTTCCGTCAGATCGCGCAATTCACGGATCGCGGGCAACCGGCCCAGCACTCTGAAGCAGTTTTCCGGATCAGGATCGAATTCGGTCTCGTTGGCGATGGCATCCATCGATTCCCGCACCAGCCAGAGCGCGGATTCGACGGCGAACTCGGCAAAGGTCTCAACGCGCATGGGAAGGATGGTGTTAGGATCGACGGGAAGATCGTGGTCAGGCATGGAGGTGGTCCTTTCGGTTGGTTTAAGGGGACGTCTTGCGGGATGGCGCGAAGACGTCATCGAGTACCGCCGAGAAGTAGCGCTCGATAGCTTCAAGCTCGGCGGGCACGATCGGTGTCGGGTCCGCGATCTCATTGATCACGGTCCAGAACTCGGGGTCGGACGGCCGCGGAGCGGTCCCGGCGCTGTTCGGTTTCGCGCGCTTCGGCTTCGCCGCCATAGCCAGCGGCGCCGCCAGGGAGGCCCCGGCGCTCGCTTGCGGCCGTAACCGCATCTTCGGGATGCCCGACTTAGCCACGGGCATACTCCGGCGACCGCTCGCGCTCGCGGTCATGGACCCGCGCGGCATGGTCGAGCATGGGATCGAGCGTGCAGGTCTTGATTTGCAGCCGCGACAATCGTCCGGCAAACCAAGCCAGACGATGCTCGGGCGTGATCGTTGCGCGGAGCCGCTCCGATAACGGCAAATCGAGACGGACCTGAGCGTCGATCTCGCGCGTATCGGCGAAAATCACGAGATGATCCCGCGCGCGCGAGAACGCGACATACGCGTCGTGCCGCGTCATCGCGGGACCGGCCCAGACAAAGGCTTGATCGGTGGTCAGACCTTGGGAGCCGTAGATCGTCGTGCTGTAGGCGTGGCCGAGCCGAGCACGGCAATGCTCGTCGAAAAGCTCCGACACGCGGAACCGTGCGGGGCGTCCGTCGATATCGATGTGGAGTGTGGGATCCGGCGTTTCGCGGCCCTCAATGCGGGTAATGAAGCCGGTTGTGCCGTTGATGACGGAGAGGCGATCATGACGAACCAGAAAGCGGATGTGGTCGCCGACCGCGAAGGCGAGCGTCTGACCGTGGCCAGACGGCGTCACGGCGGCGACCTCGATATCCTCGCCAACGATGCGTCCATCGCGCTTCAGCCGAACGCGAACCTCGTCATTGAGCGCGCGCACCTGCGCGTTGGTCTTGGCGATCAACAAGACCGCCGGTTTCGGCGCCGAGCGCTGGGCGCTCTCCCAAGCATCCACCACGCACGTGACGGTCGCCTTCTCGCCGCTCGCAAACGTCAGGAGACCGCGCTCTTCGAACGCCGCCAGCCCCTGTTCGGCACGGCCCTTGGCGAAATCAGTCACGGCGGCCCGCATCCAGGCTTCGCGC